>JBIJBA010000038.1:0-8906 GCA_044345455.1 Rhodoluna sp. | reverse complement strand
CTGTTTCGGGGTGAACGAAGTCACGGCGATTTACAGTGTCTCAGTGTCCAACACCAAGCCATTTATCAAAATTCTAGCAAGAAAAAAACTAGCCCTCGACCACGGGAATTCGGGCTGAGAGCACGGCAATAGTGTCAATCGCCAATGATCCGAGGATGGCTGCGACCAGGGTAAAAAACAGCACCGGGCCGTTTATGAATTCGGCCCTCGCCAAGAAGCCAACCAAAAACGCAAAGCCAATTAGCTTCACGAGCCAGCCTCCCATAACCGCTCCAAAGAAACCAGCCAGTGATAACCTTCTGCCAATCAAGACGCTAGCTAAGGTAAGGCTGGTAAATACAAGCGCCAGCGATGCTCCAATAAGTGCACTTGGTACACCCTTCTCGGAATCAACAAAGTATCCAACGGCCGAGCCCACCGTGGCAATCAAACCGATCAAAAGTGAACCCTGAGCCAAGACTTTTATGAAAAGTTGATCTGCGGAGGAAGTAGTTGTCATTTGGGTGCTCTCTTTCTAAGGGCGTTTAGTACCGGCCAAACGGTGTAAATAGTGACTGGGATTGCGACCAGGACAGCAATCAAAAGTGCAAGCTGCGTAGAAATAAACATCAACGATAAACCACCGAAAGAAATAATTGCCGTCCAAAAGTAAAAGACCAGGACGGAGCCAACATGGCCGTGACCCAAATCTTGAAGCTTGTGGTGGATGTGACTCTTGTCTGCCTTGAATGGTGACTTTCCGGCTCTGACTCTTCGAATCACTGCCAGTAGCAAATCAAGCAGCGGAAGCAACAAAATTGCAAGCGGCAACACAATTGGCAAGAAAGCTGGAGCTAACACCCGACTGGATACCGCAGCAGGGTCAATTTGACCCGTGACCGCCAACGCGGCTGTTGCCATCAAGAGACCAAGTAGCATCGATCCGCTATCGCCCATGAAGATTTTTGCTTTGTGCCAGTTGAATGGGAAAAACCCCAATGCCATTCCCACCACGATTGCTGAGATTAGCGAGGCCAAGTTGAAGTAGTTGGTTGGTGATGTTTGTTGGGTGACTAGATAGGTATAGAGGAAAAAAGCGCTGGTTCCAATCAGCACCACGCCGGCAACGAGACCATCTAGCCCATCAATAAAGTTCACGGCATTCATGATCAAAACGATCAAAAAGATAGTGATTATCATCGATACCGCATAGCTTCCAATAACCAGTCCCCCGATTGGCAAAGAAACAATCTGGACCCCTTGCCACGCAAGGATTCCAGCTGCTAGCACTTGCCCTGCGAGCTTGATGGTCCAGTCCAGATCAAAGAAGTCATCCAAAACTCCGACGATTACAATCACTGTGGCGGCAGAAACAATTGCAAGTATTCTTTGTGGTTCGCTGAAAACAGAGTCGAACCAAGTAAGTGATCCTGCGACCAGTAAAGCGGCAAACATTCCCGCAAGCATTGCCAAGCCGCCAATGCGAGGTGTCGGAGTGGTGTGAGTGTCTCGATCTCTAATTTCTGGCATCACCAGATGCTTACGACTCATCCGGATTGTGAAATAGGTTGCCGAGAAGGTAACGATTGCCGCTATGGCAATAATGAATAAGTAAGCTCTCACTTGCTAAGCCTCAAGATGCTCCCCGAGAACTAGTTTTAGCTTGTCAATGCTAAGAGCCCCTCTTCTAACAATCCGAGCCTTGCCGGTTGTTTTTAGCTCCCCGGAATCGTCAACCGCATCAACAAGGTCAGTCATGTCCAAAATCGTAGACGCCTCACCTTTCGGGCTAGAACCGCCATCTAAATAAACTTTCACCTTTGAACCAAGGTAGCCCTCGGCTTGCTGACAAGTTATCGCGGCCGGCTCGCCAGTTAGATTCGCACTAGAAACAGCCAACGGTCCAGTTTCTTGAAGCAGTGCAAGAGCAATCTTGTGATCTGGCATGCGAAGTGCGACGGTGCCTTTGGTTTCACCCAGGTCCCAGGTAAGAGAAGGCTGTGCCTTCAAAATCATGGTCAGTGCACCGGGCCAGAAAGTTTCTGCCAGCTTGTGAGCTAGAGCTGGAATCTCCTGAGCAAGGCCATCGAGTGCAGCGACATTTCCGACAAGAACAGGTGGCGGCGATTGCCTGTCGCGACCTTTTGCTTCCAGAAGTTTCTGGACGCTCTCATGGGAAAAAGCATCGCAAGCCAAACCGTAAACGGTGTCTGTTGGAACCACAACTAACTCTTTGCGACCGATTGCAACTTTTGCCAATCTCATCCCAGTAAGAAGGTCTGTGTCTAGGGAACAGTCATAAATTCGCTCCATGGTGACCTCCTTCTTGAGCCTTACTAGGCGTTAATTGCTGAAATCATTCGCTCTTTGCCTGCTAGGTCAGCTCTGGTTTCATTTTCTAGCCAGCCCCCAGCCAATAATAGTTTACCGATGGCACTTGACTGGCTGTCTGCGTGCTCTAGCACCAGCAAACCGCCCGATTTCAATAACTTCTTGGCGCGAATTGATATCTGTCGTATGACGTCTAGTCCATCAACCCCTCCGTATAGAGACATGCTCGGTTCGTGAAGCTGGACTTCTAGGTCAATTGGAATTGCATCATTTGGAATGTAGGGAGGGTTTGAAATTACCAAGTCGACCTGTCCATCTAACTCAGTGAGTGAGTTCTGTAGATCTTCATTTCGCAGGTTATTTTCCGAAAGTCCATAGCTTGCCGCGTTATCAAGCAAGTATCCATAGGCGTCCTTTGATTTTTCAACTGCAAAAACTTTTGAGCCCAACACTTCAGTTGCCAAGCTGATTGCGATGGCCCCACTTCCCGAACAAAGATCAACAATTAGCGGGCCTTGCAAGTTTGCGATTTTCTCCATCGCGAAGCCAACAACCTGTTCGGTTTCTGGACGCGGGGTGAAAACCCCAGGCCCCACTTTGAGCTCCAGGTGTCTAAAAGGCGCGGAGCCCGTGATGTGCTGCAGCGGCTGCCTGGCAACACGTCTAGCAAGCGCCAACTGGAACTTATCCACTGAGTCTTTAGGAAATTCTTGGTTTGTTGCAACCATGATTGCCAGTTCAGAACGTGAAATACCGAGGCAGTAACAAGCAATCAGTTCTGCATCAACTGTCGCTGAAATTACTCCAGCTTCTTTGAGCTTGCTGGAAGATTCGGATAGAAGGCCCGAAACCAACAATTACTTATCGCCTAGCGCTGCCAGCCTGGCTTCTTCATCGGTTTGAATTGCTGAGCGAACAACTGGCTCCAACGCGCCATCCATAACTTGATCGAGATTGTAGGATTTGTAGCCGGTTCTGTGATCAGCAATTCGGTTTTCAGGGAAATTGTAGGTTCTAATTCGCTCGGAACGATCAACGGTTCTAACCTGAGATTTCCTAGCAGCAGACTGTTCGGCGTCGATCGCTTCTTGCTGTGCAGCTAGAATTCTGGCCCGCAAAACGCGCATAGCGGCTTCACGGTTTTGTAGCTGAGACTTTTCGTTCTGCATCGAAACAACGATTCCTGTTGGAATGTGAGTGATTCGAACGGCAGAGTCGGTGGTGTTAACCGACTGCCCACCAGGACCTGAGGAGCGGAAGACATCTACTCGTATTTCGTTTTGGCTGATCTCGACCTCTTCTGGCTCATCAACTTCTGGAAATACCAGAACTCCAGCTGCCGAGGTGTGAATTCTTCCTTGAGTTTCGGTGACCGGAACGCGCTGCACTCGGTGCACGCCACCTTCGTATTTCAGGTGTGCCCAGACTCCCTCAGCAGGATCGTTTGAATTTCCCTTGATGGCGATCTGAACATCTTTGTAGCCGCCAAGATCTGACTCGGTCTTGTCCAAAATCTCTGTCTTCCAGCCCTTGGCGTTGGAGTACTGGATGTACATGCGAAGAAGATCTGCTGCAAACAAAGCGGATTCCGCTCCACCTTCTCCAGCTTTGATTTCCATAATCACATCGCGACCATCGTCTGGATCGCGTGGAATTAGCAGTCTTCGAAGCTTTTCGTTGGCTTCGGTAACCTTGGCCTCAATCGCAGGCAGCTCGGCCGCGAAGGCCTCGTCTTCCTTGGCTAGATCTTTGGTGGCAACCAAATCCTCAGTCAGTGAAATCACCTGGTTGTAGGCGCTAACAATCGCGCTTACTACCGCGTAACGACGGTTGAGTTTTTTCGCCAAGGCAGGATTCTGATGCACAGACGCATCTGATAGCTGTTCCTGCAGCGAGGCATGCTCAGCCAGCAGGGGCTGGACTGAATCGAGCATTATTCTCCGTCAGAACCTGTTGGAACTGGCATGGACTTTTGAACTTGCATTAGGAACTCAACGTTGCTCGAAGTTTCCTTCAGTCTGTTCAGAACAAGCTCAAGCGCCTGCTGCTGCTCTAGACCGGCAAGGGCACGGCGAAGCTTCCAAATGATCTTGGTTTCGTCTGGGTTCATCAGCATCTCTTCGCGCCTGGTACCAGAAGCGTTTAGGTCTACCGCAGGGAAGATTCGCTTGTCGGCAAGTGCACGAGAAAGACGAAGCTCCATGTTTCCAGTTCCCTTGAACTCTTCGAAGATAACCTCGTCCATCTTGGATCCAGTTTCAACAAGTGCTGTTGCAAGGATGGTTAGCGATCCGCCATCTTCAATGTTTCTGGCAGCACCAAAGAATCTCTTTGGTGGGTAAAGTGCTGACGAATCAACACCACCGGAAAGAATTCGACCAGATGCCGGAGCACTTAGGTTGTAAGCGCGACCCAAACGAGTAATTGAGTCAAGCAAAACTACAACATCGTGACCTAGCTCAACCAATCTCTTGGCGCGCTCGATAGCAAGCTCGGCAACAGTTGTGTGATCTTCCGCAGGGCGGTCGAAGGTTGAGGCAATAACCTCACCTTTGACTGTGCGCTGCATGTCGGTAACTTCTTCCGGTCTTTCATCAACCAAAACAACCATGAGGTGAACCTCTGGGTTGTTGGTTGCGATCGCGTTAGCGATGGCCTGAAGTACCAGTGTCTTTCCAGCCTTAGGAGGAGAAACAATCAGTCCACGCTGACCCTTACCAATTGGGGCAACAAGGTCAATGATTCGAGTAGAAAGCTTGTTGGCTTCGGTCTCAAGACGCAGTCTGGTCTGAGGATAAAGCGGTGTTAGCTTTCCGAATTCAACTCTGTCTGCCGAAGCAGCCTGGTCCAGACCGTTGACGGAGTCAACCCGGACTAGAGCATTGAACTTCTGACGACCCTGGCCTTCGCCTTCGCGAGGCTGGCGAATCGCTCCAACAACAGCGTCACCTTTACGAAGTCCATACTTCTTGACTTGGCCCAACGACACGTAAACATCGTTTGGACCTGGAAGGTAACCACTGGTTCTAACGAATGCGTAGTTATCCAAAACATCTAGGATTCCAGCAACGCTTATCAGGACGTCATCTGGGGAGATCTCTGGTTCTGCCTCTTCGCGGTCGTTGTTACCTCCGCGCCTTCCGCGATCTCGATCGCGGTAGCGGTTTCGGTTTCTGGAGTTGCGGCCGCCGCCACGACGGTCGTCGTCGAAGTCGCGGTTTCTTCTGCGCTCACCAGATTCGGAACTTGATTCTTGGCTTGGGGTATCGCTCGAGGCGGAAGAGTCCTTAGTGGATCTTGACTCGCCGGAGTCTTGGTTGCCATCGGCTGGCTTGTCTGCGTTTGCCTTGGACTTTTTTGGGGCACTTTCTGCATCGGGAGCTGAAGCTTCAGCCACTGCTCGACGTGATTTGCGTTCCGGTTTAGCTACTTGGATTTCATCCATTTATTGATTGCTCTTTCTTGAGTGATTAGATAATCGGTTGCTAACTCGATTTACCTCAAACGCGATTTGATTGCGTTTTATTGCAGTATTTTCTGCGGGGATTTCACCTAGCGATTTACCCTAAAGGGTCCAATTACTTCTGGTGTATTGATATGGTAGCACCTTTATTGTCAACAGCCAACAACAGCGGGAGCCATTGTGGATGGGTCTTTTCAGCTAATTCCTTAGCCCGCAGTCTCTGGGCCGGGTCACTAGCAAGCACCAAGACCGAGGGTCCGGCTCCCGAAACTACCGCGGCGTGGCCCTCAGCGCGTAAAGTCCTGATCAGGGCTTCAGTTTCTGGCATGGCGGTGGCTCGGTATTTTTGGTGCAGTCTGTCTTCGGTTGCTGCAAATAAAAGCTCTGGCGATTGAACCATTGCAGCAACCAGCAGCGCTGAGCGCGAAACATTAAAAACAGCATCGGCGTGAGGAACTGACTCTGGCTGTAGGGATCTGGCCAATGCGGTGGACATCTTTGTAGCAGAAACCAAAACTAACGGTGAGACACCACGGTGAACTGAGAGCTTCTTAGTGTGTGGACCGTGCTCGTCTTCCCACGCGATACTCAACCCGCCAAAAAGTGCTGGGGCGACGTTGTCTGGATGATTCTCAAACTCCGTTGCGATATCCAGCATGGTCTTGTCGCTAATGGTTGCGACCCCATCAAGTAGACCCTTGGCTGCCATGATTCCAGAAACTACGGCAGCTCCGGATGATCCCATGCCGCGGCCGTGCGGGATGCGGTTTGTTGCCTTTAGGGCCAAACCTGGAGCGGGTTGGCCAGCGCGCTTGAATGTCTCCAGAATCGCTCGAACTACCAAGTGCGAGGCGTCGAGGGGAACTTGGCCTTCGCCCTCGCCGTGCACCTCAATTGAAATACTTCCTGGCTTAGTGGCGGTAACTTCCAAATCGTCATAAAAAGCCAGGGCGATGCCGAGGGTGTCAAAACCAGGACCCAGGTTGGCCGAGGTGGTTGGCACCCGAACCGATACGGTTCTTCCTTCTAAATTAGTCATTTTCAAGCCAACCCCAACCGCTCAGCCACTTCAGCAGCATTGGCAGATACCGCTTCTGGAGAGATCTCGTTTCCGGCTTCGTCCTTTAGGGCCCACATCGGATCTTTTAGACCGTGCCCGGTCACGGTTACCACAATCAATGCGCCAGCAAAACTTTCTCCCTGCTGGGAAGCTTTGTAAATACCAGCTGCACCGGTAGCAGAAGATGGCTCGACAAAGACACCCGCTTCCTGCGATAGGAATCTGTGCATCCATAAAATCTCAGCATCTGAAACCGCGCCAAATTTACCCATCGAACACTCCATCGCACTCTGGGCAAGATCCCAAGAGGCGGGGTTTCCAATTCGGATTGCGGTTGCAATTGTGTCTGGGTTCTTGACTGGTCCCCCATGAACAAAAGGAGCAGACCCTTCGGCCTGGTAGCCATACATCTTTGGAACCACCTTGATGCGGCCCTCGTTGAAATCTTCGAGATAGCCCTTGAAGTAAGCAGAGTAGTTACCCGCGTTGCCAACTGGTACCACGTGGTAATCAGGAGCTCTACCAAGTGAGTCAAAAACCTCAAAGGCTCCAGTTTTTTGACCCTCAATGCGATCGGGGTTTACTGAGTTGACCAAATGAACCGGATAGTTATCCGACAAATCACGAGCCAAAGTTAAACAGTCGTCAAAGTTTCCTTGTACCTGCAAAATCTTTGCCTTGTGTGCTACCGCCTGGCTCAGCTTTCCAAGGGAAATCTTGCCCTGTGGAACTAAAACAACGGAAGTGATTCCCGCTGCTGCCGCATAGGCTGCAGCGGAGGCAGAGGTGTTTCCTGTTGATGCACAAATAACTGCCTTAGCGCCTTCCCCGACGGCTTTAGAAACCGCCATGGTCATGCCGCGGTCCTTGAAAGAACCAGTTGGGTTCATACCCTCATACTTCAAATACACCTGGTCAGCTCCAACAAGTTTTGCTAGAGCTGGAGTTTCGATTAGAGGTGTGCCACCTTCGCCAAGCGTGATAATCGGAGTACTACTATCGACATCTAGTCGATCGAAGTACTCCCGAATCACTCCGCGCCACTGGTGTGCCATTACAAACCTTCCATTCGAATCACAGACGCAACTTTCTGAACCGCGTCGCTAGCCTTCAAATCCTCAACAACAGCAGCCAGGGCAGCGTCACTGGCTAAATGAGTTCCAATCTCAAGATAGGCAACGACGTCCTTACCGGAAAGAACTGACTGCTCGACGGCCTCGATTGATACCCCGTGCTTGGAGAAAGTTGTGGCAATTTTTGCTAGCACGCCTGGCTGGTCAGAAACCTCGAGCTGGACCGAGTAGCGAGTTTGAATTCTGCTGATTGGAAGGATCTCTAGTTTTGCGTGAGACGAGTTAGAAAGACCCGGGCCACCTGCCACGTGGCGCTTAGCTGCAGAAACTACATCTCCCAAAACAGCTGAGGCAGTTTGAGTTCCACCGGCACCAGAGCCGTAAAACATTAAGCTTCCTGCTGCCTCTGCTTCAACAAAAACTGCGTTGTAAGCTCCGTTAACGGCAGCCAGAGGGTGTGACCTTGGAACTAGCGCAGGATAAACCCGAACAGAAATTCCCTCAGGTCCCGATGAATCGGCTTCCAAAAATTCGCAAATTGCCAACAGCTTGATGACATAACCATCTCGCTGAGCGGCTTTCATCTGAGCCACGGTTATTGAAGTGATTCCTTCTCGATAGACCTTGTCTAGAGGAACCTCGGTGTGAAATGCCAGGGTTGCCAAAATGGCCGCCTTCTGAGCAGCGTCGAAACCTTCAACGTCTAATGAAGGGTCTGCTTCCAGGTAGCCAAGCTTGGTAGCTTCAGCCATAGCCTCTTCCAAAGAGATACCGCTTTTGTCCATCCGGTCAAGAATATAGTTTGTGGAACCGTTGACGATTCCCATAATGCGCTTTACGCGGTCACCGCCAAGAGATTCTCTCAGCGGGCGAATGATTGGAATAGCTCCGGCAACTGCAGCCTCGAAGTAAAGCTGTGCCCCAACTTGCTCAGCAACGTTGAATAATTCAGTTCCGTGGGTAGCCAACAAGGACTTGTTGGCTGTCACAACATCAGCAC
>JBIJBA010000037.1:0-9053 GCA_044345455.1 Rhodoluna sp. | reverse complement strand
CCTACGAACTTCGCGCTCGCGGTAGGTCCAGAAATTGAATACGCGATTGTTCCAGCTGGAGCAAACGGCGCAGCCGACGGCGGAGATTCATCGGCTAAGTATTTGATTGCGGCTTCTTTGTTGGGCAACTACTCCAAGGACCTAGGTTATGATTCTGCGGATGAAGCACTAGCTGCAATCGAAACTAAGGTCTTGGGTAAAGATCTGGCGGGTATCCGTTACGAACGGATCTTTGATTACTACGCGGATGAGACTAAGTTCGATACCGCAAACGCCTGGCAGGTATTAGTTGGCGATTATGTTGCTGACAACGAGGGAACTGGAATCGTTCACCAAGCGCCTGCATACGGTGAAGATGACCAAAGGCTTTGCGAACTGGCTGGAATTCCTGTCTACGTTTCGGTGAACGAGCGCGGTCAATTCAATTCTGTTATTACAGACTTTGAGGGTCAGCATGTATTCGATGCGAACAAGCCCATCACTCAAAAGCTAAAAGCTGAAGGCAGACTGCTAAGGCAAGCAAGCTACGACCACCCTTATCCACACTGCTACCGCTGCAAGAACCCGCTGATCTATAAGGCCGTTTCATCTTGGTTCGTTGAAACCACCAAGGTGAAAGCTCGCATGCTCGAGCTAAACCAACAAATTGACTGGACCCCGTCACACACCAAAGATGGCTCATTCGGTAAGTGGCTTGAAAACGTTCGCGACTGGGCCATTAGCCGAAACCGTTTCTGGGGAGCTCCGATTCCGGTTTGGAAATCAGATGACCCAAATTATCCGCGGATTGATGTCTACGGGTCCCTGGAGGAACTTGCTAAAGATTTCGGCAAGGAGCCAACTGATTTTCACAGGCCATACATCGACGAACTAGTAAGACCAAACCCGGACGATCCAACCGGCAAGTCAATGATGCGACGGGTTCCAGAAGTGCTGGACTGCTGGTTCGAATCGGGCTCAATGCCGTTTGCTCAAGTGCACTATCCATTCGAAAACCGCGACTGGTTTGACACTCACAACCCAGGAGATTTCATAGTCGAATACGTCGGTCAAACCCGTGGCTGGTTCTATACACTTCACGTGCTTGCCACCGCTTTGTTTGACAGACCGGCTTTCAAATCGGCCATCTCGCACGGAATCGTTTTAGGTAACGACGGACAGAAGATGTCTAAGTCGCTAAGAAACTATCCAGACGTGTCCGAGGTATTCGACCGCGATGGTTCAGATGCCATGAGATGGTTTCTGATGTCCAGCACAATTCTTCGCGGTGGTAACTTGGTCGTCACCGAGCAAGGAATTCGCGAAGGTGTCCGACAGGTGCTACTGCCGCTGTGGAACACCTGGTACTTCTTTAGCCTCTACGCAAACGCTTCTCACTACCAGGCTAAGTACTCTGTGGATAGCAAGGACGTCCTGGATCGATACTTGTTATCCAAAACTAAAGACCTAATTGAAGGCGTTGAAGCGGATTTGAATCTTTATGATTCCTATTCAGCGTCAGCGAAGCTAAGAGATTTCAGCGATGTGCTAACCAACTGGTACGTTCGTCGTTCTCGCGACCGGTTCTGGGAAGGTAACGAAGAAGCCTTCGACACTCTTTACACCGTTTTGGAAATCGTCACTCGCGTAGCTGCTCCTCTGCTTCCAATGATCTCCGAGCAGATTTGGCGCGGACTAACTGGTGGCCGCAGCATTCACCTGCAGAGCTGGCCGGAAGCCTCGGACTTGAAATACGACGCGGATTTGGTTTCGTCTATGGACCAGGTGCGAATTGTTAGCTCTGTGGCGCTAAGCCTTAGAAAGACCAACTCACTTAGAGTCCGGCTACCGCTTTCCAAGCTGACTGTGGTTACTCCAGGAGCCAAGGCTCTAAAAGATTTCGCAGAGATTATCGCTGAAGAGCTAAACGTCAAAGAAGTAGAACTTGTTGAGCTTGCGGTTGAATCAACCAAGGACTTTGGGGTTGAACAGCAGCTGACCGTAAACTCCAGGGCGTTGGGACCAAGGCTTGGCAAGCAGGTGCAGGAGATCATCGGCGCTGCAAAGTCAGGTAACTGGCAACAGGTTCAGGGCCAGGTTGTAGTTAACGGCGTTGAGCTATTTGAGGGCGAATATGAACTAAACCTGGTTGCCAAAGACGAATCGAGCGCCGAAAAACTCATTGGTATTTTGCCAGCAGGTGGCTTTGTGATTCTAAACCGCGTGGTAACCCCAGAGCTTGAAGCCGAAGGACTAGCCCGCGACGTGGTTCGCGCGGTGCAGCAGGCAAGAAAAGATGCTGACCTGGATGTATCAGATCGGATTGCCACATCTTTGACTGCATCCAAAGATGTCTTGGATGCAGTAAAGGCCCACGAAGAATTGGTCAAAAACGAAACTCTAACTTTAGAAATAAGTTATAGCGAATCGGCTTCACTTTCTGGCGCGGTTGCAGTTGGTGACAATCAGCAGGTTCAGATTTCGGTAGTAAAGCTTTGAGCGCAGAAGTTCACGACGAAAAGTACTGGGAGTCCAAAGCAGCCTTCGTTCTAGAAGAGCTTATGAAACGGGTTCCCGAGAACAAGATCAGACCAAGACTTGAGCCAACCAAAAAAGCGGTGGAACTACTAGGCGACCCGCAACGCTCTTACCGTGTGATTCACATCACTGGAACCAACGGTAAGACCTCGACTACCCGTTTTATCGAGCGGATCTTGCGCGAGCACGGACTAAGAACCGGAAGGTTCACCTCGCCGCACCTTCTGAAGTTCACCGAACGAATGGCAATAGATGGTGAGCCAGTTAGCGATGAAGTGCTTTATGGCGTTTATGTGGACATTGAGCCGGTTCTAGAAATGGTGGATCAGGAACTTGCTGCCAAATCAGAAGCCCCGCTTACCTTCTTTGAGGCGCTATCAGTTCTTGGTTTTGCAGTCTTTGCTGATGCGCCGGTAGATGTTCTGGTGTTGGAAGTTGGCATGGGTGGAGCGTGGGACTCGACCAATGTGGCAGATGGCGACGTTGCCGTTTTCACACCCGTAGGTCTTGATCACATGGACAGACTAGGTAACACCATTTCGGAAATTGCCGAAACCAAATCGGGAATCATCAAGCCAGGCGCGCTTGTAATCACCTCGGATCAAACCAATGAGGCAATGCAAGTAATAAAACGTGTCTCGAACGAGAAAGCCGAAGGACTTTTCGAGCTCGGTAAAGACTTTTCTGTTGAGTCTCACCAAGCAACTTCCACTGGACAGCGCGTTACAGTTTCTGGTTTGGCGGGAAAATATGGACCATACGAGGCTCCGGTGTTTGGAATTCATCAAAGCGCCAATCTTGCTGTTGCAATTGCAGCGGTGGAGGCTTTCCTAGGCGGCGGTGAAGTTTCAATTGCCGATGATGTTCTTCGATCAGCTGTAGCTGATCTCTCTTCCCCTGGAAGATTGCAACTTGTTCGAACTGAACCTGAATTGTTACTAGATGGAGCACACAATCCAGCAGGAGCTAAGACCTTGGCAGTTTCTCTCAAGTCGGAATTTTCTGCCAAACCGTTGGTTGGTTTGATGGCAGTGCTATCGGATAAAGATGTAGCGGGAGTATTCAGCGAGCTCGCCGGTTGTTTTGAGCGTCTAGTGGTAACTGAGTCATCCTCGAATAGATCACTTGAAATTTCTAAACTTGAGCCTATAGCCAGTGAACATTCAGGAGCCAAGGCCGAAGCTGTTCTAGGCGTTAGGGAAGCCTTAGATCGTGCCCGGACAATTGCACGTGAAATTGATGGCATGGTTGTCGTTACAGGATCAATTTCCCTAGTGGGAGATGTCCTACAGATTCTTCAGGAGGAAAGCGATGCGGAATAGAACCACAAGGGCCACCCTTGGTTCGCTGGTTATGGTTTTTGAATCCGTGGTCGTGTTTTTTGCAACCCTGGTCGGATTTGGTCTTCGAGTTCACCCTGACCCGGCAGTCATTTGGGGCGTTGGAGTAGGGCTCTCGGTAATCTTGATGCTGTTTCCCGCGGTGCTTGGAAAGCGCGGAACTTACGCACTTGGCTGGGTATTGCAGGTAATTGTGGTGCTGCTAGGAATCTGGGTTCCTTTGATGTTCTTACTAGGAACGATATTCTTAGGAATGTGGGGCTGGGCCATGATTGCAGGTGCCACAATTGACAGAGCGAGAGCTGCGAAGGCAAAACTTGATGGTCAAGATTTAGGAAGTGAGTAGTAAATGTCTAAGGAACAGACCTTAGTTTTGATTAAGCCTGATGGCGTTGCCCGCTCACTAACTGGCGAGATAATTAGCCGAATTGAAGCTAAAGGTTACGTTGTGACAGGACTAAAGATGTTGCAGCCAACTGCCAAGCAGCTAGCTGACCACTATGCAGAGCACGAGGGAAAGCCTTTCTATGCTCCACTGATTGAGTTCATGTCTTCTGGCCCTATCGTTGCCATCCGCCTAGAAGGCGATCGAGTCATCGAAGGATTCAGAGCACTAGCTGGAGCAACCGATCCAACCACCGCAGCTCCTGGAACCATCAGAGGCGATCTAGGTCGTGACTGGGGCGAGAAGGTTCAAAAGAACTTGGTTCACGGTTCAGATTCAGTGGAATCGGCAACTAGAGAACTTGGAATCTGGTTTAGCTAAAACAGGCTGGGCCACAAGTCCCAGAATTTCCACACCACAGTGGCGCTCAATCCAAAGAACGTCAATATCGTAAATAGCCAGTGCCAGTCATAGGCATTGACAAAAAATCCAACGGTTTTCAAAGGAACTGGAACAATTCCCTCACTTGATGCAAATAAGAATTGTTTCCAGAACATTGGAATCATTCCCGCCCAAGCAACCATGCAGTAAGGGCAGAGAGCCCCAATTTCGAAAAGGCTTTGGCTAAACAGCCAAAACACGAATATAAATCCACCAGTCATGCCAAGTGTGAATAGCTGCCAGAACCACTTAGCAAATTTAGCTCCAGCCAAAATTGCAAATCCAATAAGAACTGGTGCGAAAAATGCCGCAAGCCCAATTAGGGGATTAGGAAAACCTAATAGTGAAGCCTGCCAGGTAAGCATCACAGACTTGCAAGAAATAAATGGACTCACATCACAACTAAGAACTGCATCTGGGTTACTGGCGACTCTAAGCCTCTCGATCGTGAGGGCGAGAGCCGCAATCCAACCGGTAATACCACCAGCAATCAGCATCCAAGCAAGCGATACTGGAGCCCCAATAAGGCTTTGTTCAGCTGGTTTTTGAGTCATAAATTCAAGTATTCCACGACAATTCTGGGCTTTTGCCATATTGGTGTCATACTTATAGATAGGTGAGCTAGAGCCACATCTTCTAGACGCCACAGGTTTCTCGAGCATTTGGCTCCAAGGTATAAGACCCATCTGGGCAGCTGGCAGGGCGTCGTGACAGCAATGACTCGCAACTACAAAGGTTTAGTCGGCTACAAAAGTCGCCGATACAGATTTGATAGCCGAATATCGGCAAAGTGTGTGGGCTTTTGCCAATCGGCAGCTTGGAGTACACCGAAATGGTGAAAGAAAAAGACGATTCAGCTAAAGCCGAGAAGCTTCCAAAGAAAACAGACAAGAAACCTTCAGCGGCAAAGTCAGAAGAGCCGAAGAGCTCAAAAAAAGCTGACCCAAAGGGTGTCAAAAAGGCCGAACCCAAAGCGGCGGCCAAAGACTCCGACAAAGCTAACGCTAAAGCAGGATCTAAGCCTGCTGCGCTAAGTGCAACATCGCTAATCTTTCAGGCGCCAGATCTTCCGCCGGTTGAGCCTCGCAAAAAGTCAAATAACAAGAAAAGCTCCGATGCCGAATCTGAATCTCACCTGAGAAGAAGATCTCGCCGCAGAGCTGGCGAGCCAATCGATGAATCTTCAGACCTTCCAAACGTTGTAGTAAAGGTCCGCACCCCCCGCGCTCCAAAAGAACCTAGTAACGAACCACAAAGAGTTAAGGGTTCAACCAGGCTTGAGGCCAAAAAGCAGCGTAGGCGTGATGGCAGAGACTCCGGGAGACGGCGTCAGACAATTACTGAAACCGAATTCTTAGCTCGTCGCGAGTCGGTAGATCGCATGATGCTGGTTCGATCCAAGGACGCCAAGATTCAACTTTGTGTTGTTGAAGACAAGGTTTTGGTTGAACACTACGTTGCACAGAGCCAAGACGGTTCGCTTATTGGAAATGTGTACCTCGGTAAAGTCCAGAACGTTCTTCCTTCCATGGAGGCAGCTTTCGTTGACATCGGCAAGGGCAGAAATGCCGTGCTCTATTCCGGTGAAGTCAACTGGGACGCCGATGGATTAGAAGGTAGACCTAGAAAGATTGAGCTTGCTCTCAAATCAGGCGACACCATCTTGGTTCAAGTAACCAAGGACTCAGTTGGCCAAAAGGGTGCTCGCCTAACCTCCCAGGTTTCCTTGCCCGGTAGGTATGTGGTTTACGTTCCAAACGGCAACATGAATGGAATCTCCAAGAAGCTTCCAGATTCGGAACGAGTAAGGCTCAAGAAGATTCTGAAGGACATCGTTCCAGAAGAAGCCAGTGTGATTGTTAGAACAGCTGCCGAGGGAGCAACCGAGGAGCAGCTAACTCTGGATGTCCAAAGACTGCAGGCGCAGTGGACTGGGATTCAAAACAAGCTCAAAAAAGCCACCCCGCCAACATTGCTGCACTCCGAGCCAGACCTTCTAGTCAAGATTGTTCGAGACGTGTTCAACGAGGACTTCCAGAAGATGATCATCGCAGGCGCTGACGCCCAGTCGGTTATCACCGAGTACTTGGAATCCGTGGCACCGGATCTGATGGATCGGGTTGAAAGCTACTCGGGCAAAGACGACCTATTTGATAACTACCGAGTGGGAGAGCAGATTGACAAGGCTTTAGAGCGCAAGGTTTATCTTCCATCTGGTGGATCTCTCGTTATCGACCGTACCGAGGCCATGACCGTAGTTGATGTGAACACCGGAAAGTTCATCGGAAGTGGTGGAAACCTCGAAGAAACAGTAACCAAGAACAACTTGGAAGCTGCTGAGGAAATCGTTCGTCAACTTAGACTGCGCGACATCGGTGGAATCATCGTTGTGGACTTTATCGATATGGTTCTTGAGTCAAATAGGGATCTAGTTTCCAGACGACTTATTGAGTGCCTAGGCCGTGACCGCACCAAACATCAGGTTGCTGAGGTGACTTCTCTGGGTCTTGTTCAAATGACCAGAAAGAAGCTTGGAATTGGACTTTTGGAATCTTTCAGCGAGCCATGTGCGGTTTGTGATTCCAGGGGAGTCATTGTTCACCACGAGCCAATTGTTCGCTCCAGGTCTAACAGTGAAGGAAAGAGCGAGAAAAAGCGCAAGGGTCACATGGATGTTGCAAACGTCGTGACCCCTGAAAAGGCTGTTGAGATCAATAACGTAATGGCCAGGATCGCCGCTTCCACCCTGGGTAAAACAGCCGAGGCAGAGCCTGTTGCCGACTCCAAGGCCGCAGGCCTGGAATCCATTCTTGAGGCCCTTCCAGAGGCAAAGCCAGACTCAAAACGCAAGCCGAGGCGGGCATCCAGCGATGGACCGGTTGACCCCAAGGCTTAGGCCCCATTAGACTAGGGATTTGTTGCCCAGGTGGTAACAATCCAAACTTAGAAAAAGGTAAAACAAGTGGTTTACGCAGTAGTTCGCGCAGGCGGTCGTCAAGAGAAGGTTTCGGTTGGAACCATCGTGACTCTAGACCGAGTAAAAGCTGACAAAAGTGGAAAAATTCAACTTCCAGCTTTGTTGTTGGTAGATGGCGACAAGGTTACAACCGATGCCACAACCCTTGCTTCCGTTAAGGTAACCGCAGAGGTCATGAACGACCTTCGTGGACCAAAGATCATCATTCAGAAGTACAAGAACAAGACTGGGTACAAAAGAAAGCAGGGCTTCCGCTCTGAACTTACCCGCGTCAAAGTACTAGAGATCAAGTAAAGGACTAGAACAAATGGCATCCAAAAAAGGCGTTAGCTCCACCAGAAACGGTAGAGACTCCAATGCTCAGCGTCTTGGCGTAAAGCGTTACGCAGGCCAGGAAGTCAACGCAGGAGAAATCCTTGTTCGTCAGCGTGGAACACACTTTCACCCGGGAAAGAACGTAGGCAAGGGCAAGGATGACACTTTGTTCGCTCTAGCCACAGGTGCCGTGCAATACGGAACCAAGGGTGGTCGCCGAGTAGTAAACATCGTTGAGGCTGCATAAGTCTAGAACGACAAAAAGTTTCTACTAAAGGCGAGCCAGAGGCTCGCCTTTAGTTATTTACAGGAAGGGACGAAATTGATTTCATTTGTTGATCAAGTCACCCTTCATTTGCGCGCTGGCAACGGTGGAAAAGGTTGCGTCTCGGTAAAGCGAGAAAAGTTCAAACCCCTTGGTGGCCCAGATGGTGCCAACGGCGGCGATGGCGGTTCAATTACTTTGGTGGCAGACTCCAACACAACAACCTTGCTCGATTATCACTTCCATCCCCATCGTGCCGGTGGCGACGGTGCAGCAGGTGCCGGAGATTTTAGAAATGGAGCTCAGGGTCTAGACCTTAGGCTCTCAGTTCCTGTTGGCACGATTGTAAAAAAGCCAACTGGGGAATTCATCGCCGACCTAGACGAAGCAGGTATGGAACTAGTTGTCGCCGAAGGCGGCGTTGGGGGACTAGGTAACGCTGCACTTTCCTCCACCAAGCGCAAGGCACCAGGGTTTGCTTTGCTTGGAGTTCCAGGTTGGGCTGGAGATGTTGTTCTTGAACTCAAGACGGTTGCAGACGTTGCATTGGTTGGTTACCCAAGTGCCGGAAAGTCTTCGTTGATTGCCGCAGTATCAGCAGCACGTCCAAAGATTGCGGATTACCCATTCACAACCTTGCACCCAAATCTCGGTGTAGTTCAAGCTGGTGAAACACGATTCACAATCGCCGATGTCCCTGGCCTGATTGAGGGAGCAAGCGAAGGTAAGGGTCTAGGACTTGAGTTTTTGCGACATGTTGAAAGATGCTCAGCACTTCTTCACGTCATCGACTGCGCAACCCTTGAGCCAAAC
>JBIJBA010000040.1:0-8703 GCA_044345455.1 Rhodoluna sp. | reverse complement strand
AGTATTAGCCTAGTAGCAGGTAAGGAAGAGGTTTTTCATGGATAAGCAGCGCGATTTTGTGCTTCGGACAATCGAAGAGCGAGGCGTTAAGTTCGTTCGACTTTGGTTCACCGATGTTGCTGGAACTCTCAAAATGGTCGCCGTTGCTCCTGCCGAAGTTGAGGGAGCGTTCGCCGAAGGCTTGGGTTTTGACGGCTCTGCAATCGAGGGACTCTCGAGATCCTATGAAGCCGACATGCTGGCAGCTCCGGATCCATCAACTTTCCAGATTCTTCCATGGCGAGGAGACGTAGACCCAACCGCAAGAATGTTCTGCGACATTATGACTCCAGATGGCCAACCGGCCGCAGCTGACCCAAGAAACGTTTTGCGAAGGGCTCTGGCTAAAGCCAGCGACCTTGGCTTCTCCTTTTATATTCACCCCGAGATTGAGTTCTATCTTCTAAAGTCTTCTCAGATTGGTCCAGAAGGCCCAATTCCGGTCGATAACGCCGGTTACTTCGACAACGTTCCAGGTGGCACCGCACACAACTTCCGAAGAAGAGCCGTAACCATGCTCGAGCAGCTGGGTATCTCCGTTGAGTTCAGCCACCACGAGGGTGGCCCGGGTCAAAATGAAATCGATCTTCGTTACGCCGATGCACTAACCATGGCAGATAACATCATGACCTTTAGAACCGTCATCAAGGAAGTTGCCATTGAGCAGGGCGTATACGCCACCTTCATGCCAAAACCATTCACTGATCATCCAGGCTCTGGAATGCACACCCACATGTCGCTATTTGAAGGTGACACCAACGCGTTCTTCGACGCTAGTGGCCAGTATCGGTTATCTAAAGTCGGTCGTCAGTTCATGGCTGGATTATTGCGCCACGCTCCTGAGATCACCGCGGTCACTAACCAGTATGTGAACTCATATAAGCGCCTTTGGGGCGGCGGAGAAGCGCCAAGCTTTGTTTGCTGGGGACACAACAACCGCTCAGCTTTGATTCGTGTTCCGCTATACAAGCCAGACAAGGGTCAGTCCTCTCGCATCGAGTATCGAGCCATCGACTCGGCTGCAAATCCGTACCTTGCCTACGCACTGCTACTAGCCGCAGGACTCAAGGGTATTGAGAATGAATATGAACTGCCCGCGGAGACTGAAGACAATGTTTGGAACCTAACCGACTCGGAGCGTCGGGCGATGGGAATCGAACCCCTGCCACAATCTCTGGATCACGCCATTCGAAAGTTTGAAGAATCGGAACTTGCAGCAGAAACTCTCGGTGAGCAAGTCTTTAGCCACATGCTCGCTAATAAGAGAGCGGAGTGGGCTGCATATAGAACCCAGGTCACCCCATTTGAACTAAAGCGGAATCTAGAAACTCTTTAGTAGCTAATGGCCCGAGAGCGCAGCACCGGATTATCTGAGCTTGCCGGCTCTGGCTTTATCGAACTAGACCAAGCTCAGCAGAAGCTCGCCAATCTATCTGCGCAGTTAGGTCTTAGCGAATCAAACCTCCTTGAACCAATCGGGAACACTCAAGATCCCGACCAGTGCCTCGAGCTCCTTGTTCGCCTAACTAGAGATAACAACCCAAAGATTAAATCAATCGCAGCGAATCAGGCAGCGTTTGTTCGGCTATGCAAAGTCCTTGGTGCATCAGTTGGGCTTTGTGAATTCCTGGCTCGAGAGCCAGCAGCACTTGGATTGTTTTTGCAAGAGCCAGTATTGCCAAGCGCGGAATCATCTCTAATCGTGCTTACTAAGGCCGCCATAGGTGTTTCACCGATAAGGATTGCCTATCGGCAACAGCTTCTAAAAATCGCAATCTTCGACGTTTGCTCGCAAGATCCCGCCGGCCAAATCGGCGCCGTTTCCAAAGCACTGGCAGATTTGGCAGCGGCAGCGATTCAAGCAGGACTCATTCTTGCCAAGGCTGAACTTTCCGATGCAGCGAACCAAGTTCATTTCCCAAAGCAGGAGATCGCTGACACCCGTATTGCCGTAATTGGCATGGGTAAGTGTGGGGCACGGGAATTGAACTACATATCGGACGTTGATGTCATCTACGTGGTTGAGCCAGCCTCTAGTGCTATCGAAACTGATAGGGCGCTAGAGATTGCGACCAAGGCTTGCTCTCGGATGATGCGAATTATGGACGAGTCAGATTCGGAACCAGCACTCTGGCAAGTTGATGCCAACTTGCGACCCGAGGGTAAGGCTGGCGCACTAGTGAGATCCCTTGATTCGCACAAAACCTACTACGAGCGGTGGGCTGAGAGCTGGGAGTTTCAAGCTCTCTTGAAGGCAAGACCAATTGCCGGCGACACCGAGCTTGGTGAGAAATACTTGGCGATGATCCAGCCTATGGTTTGGGAATCTACTGCTCGTGAGAACTTTGTTGAATCAGTTCAGCGCATGAGGCAACTAGTTACTGACAACATTCCAATAAGCGAAGTGGACGCTCAGATTAAGCTTGGCCCAGGGGGTCTAAGGGATATTGAGTTCACGGTTCAACTGCTGCAGCTTGTTCACGGAAGAACCGATAGTTCGCTTCGAACTAGAGACACCCTTGGAGCAATTGACGCCTTAGCAACCGGCGGCTACATCGCAAGAGAAGACGGCAAAAGATTTAGTGATCACTATCGCTTTCTGAGACTTCTCGAGCACCGGATTCAACTAAGTAACCTAAGACGCACCCACCTGATGCCAGGTGACGAGTTTGCTAGAAGAGCAATCGCCAGGTCACTTTCCTTGGAGCTAAGCGCCACGAATCTAATTGAAAGATGGGAATCGGTAAAGCTCGAAGTTCGTGATTTGCACCAACAGCTTTTCTATAAGCCGCTTTTGAGCGCGGTATCGGGTCTAAGCCAAGAAGATCTTGAGCTAACCAGCGCCCAAGCACAAGATCGACTTGGCGCAATTGGTTTTCAAGATTCCCGCAGTGCTTTGGCCCACATCACCGCTCTAACTTCTGGTTTGTCCAGGCGAGCAGCGATTCAAAGACAACTTCTTCCAGTGTTGCTGCAGTGGTTTGCCGAGGGCACTGACCCAGACGCTGCACTTTTGGCTTTTAGAAGATTGAGTGAGGACCTAGGGGACTCTCACTGGTACCTTCGGATGCTGCGAGACTCATCAGGGGCAGCTAAGCGAATGACGCAAGTGTTTTCAACAAGCAGGTTGGCAACAGCTTTGTTTGAACGAATGCCAGAAGCCGCGGCCTGGTTTGAACGTGAAGAAGAGCTTCTGCCACAAAAATTGGATCAACTACTTGGTCAATTTCAGGCAATCATTTCCCGTCATGAAGACCCGGATTTAGCCGCAGCTAGCATCAAAGCTATTCGTAGAAAAGAGACCCTCCGGGTTGCAATCGGATTCGTTATCGGCTCACTCGATCTTGATGCCTCTTCGAAGGGGCTATCGGATATAACCGAGGCATACCTATTGAGCATGCAAGAACTTGCTACCGGCTCGATTCAGACAAAACTTGGAAACCTTAGCCAAGAGCTTGCAATTGTTGCCATGGGTCGGTTTGGGGGAGCAGAGCTTGGCTTTGGTTCGGACGCCGATGTGATGTTCGTTTACAAACCAACAGTTGCCGACGTAAACCTTGCCCAGTCAGAGGCCCAAGAGCTAGTTTCTGAGATTCGAAGGCTTTGCTCCGATCAGATTCTTGAGTTTGAGCTTGATCTGGATCTTCGGCCAGAAGGCAAAAACGGATTCATTGTCAGATCGATTGATTCCTACGCCAGTTACTATCAGCGTTGGGCGGGGACCTGGGAGTCTCAGGCTCTTCTTCGAGCACGGGTAATTTCAGGAGAGGAGTCAGTAAAGGCAGAGTTTGTTTCCCTGATTGACCGATATCGCTATCCAGAACAAATGGAAGAAGCTGCGGTAATTGAAATCAGAAGAATCAAGGCCAGAGTCGAAGTTGAAAGGCTTCCACTCGGTGCTGATCCGATGAGACATCTAAAGCTCGGAAGAGGTTCCATTAGCGATGTCGAGTGGTTAGTGCAGCTACTTCAACTAAAGCACGGACACTCCAACCCAAGTCTGCAGACGCCCCATACCTTGCAAGCTCTTGATCAGCTCGAGAAAGCCGGAATCGTTCAATCATCCGATGCAATTGTGCTCAAGCAGGCTTGGCAGCTATCTTCTGCCATTCGCTCTGCAGTTATGCTGGCGCAGAACAAGCGAACCGATGTTTTACCAACCGACCGTCAGCAACTCGAATCTGTTGCAAGATTGCTTGAGTATCCTCGTGGCGGAGCGACTGCACTGGAGCAGGATTACTTGGCCACCACTAGACGAGCTAGAGCCGTGTTTGAGAAACTGTTTTACGACTAAACGCCGTAGTAAAGCTCAAACTCGTAAGGGTGTGGACGAAGCGCCAAGGGAGCAATCTCTTTTTCTCTCTTGTAAGAAATCCAAGTTTCGATTAGATCCTTGGTAAAGACATCACCTGCAAGTAAGTAGTCGTGATCTGCCTCTAGCGCCTGCAGAACCTCTTCCAGGGTTCCTGGAACCTGTGGGATCAGCTTTGCCTCTTCTGGTGGCAATTCGTATAGGTCCTTGTCCACTGGCTCGTGAGGCTCAATACGGTTCTTGATGCCATCAAGACCTGCCATAAGCATCGCTGCGAAGGCTAGGTAGGGGTTTGAGGAAGCATCTGGCGCGCGGAACTCGATGCGCTTAGCTTTCGGGTTGGTTCCAGTCATTGGAATACGAATGGCGGCTGATCTGTTTCCAGCGGAGTAAACAAGGTTCACCGGAGCTTCGAAGCCAGGCACTAGGCGGTGGTAGGAGTTAACGCTCGGGTTGGTGAATGCAAGCAAGCTTGGTGCGTGCTTTAGGATTCCACCGATGTACCAGCGGGCCATGTCGCTTAGCCCACCGTAGCCACTCTCGTCGTAGAACAGTGGCTTGCCATCTTTCCAGAGTGACTGATGCACGTGCATACCTGAACCGTTGTCGCCAAACAGTGGCTTTGGCATAAAGGTTGCAGTCTTGCCAAATGAGTGTGCAACGTTTTTCACAATGTACTTGAACTTCAAGATGTCATCGCCGGCGTGTAAAAGAGTGTCAAAGCGGTAGTTGATTTCACCCTGACCTGCGGTGCCAACCTCGTGATGGCTTCGCTCAACAGACAATCCAGCAGCTTCTAGTTCGAGCACTATCTGGTCACGAATGTCTGCGTGCTGATCTACTGGAGAAACTGGGAAGTAGCCACCCTTGTAAGGAGTCTTGTTAGCCAAGTTTCCGCCGGACTCTTCGCGACCGGAGTTCCAAGCAGCCTCGGAGCTATCGATGAAGTGGTAGGCGGTGTTCGCTTTAACTTCGTAACGAACATCGTCGAAGATGAAAAATTCTGCTTCCGGAGCAAAGAACGCAGTGTCTGCAATACCGGTAGTAGAAAGGTACGCCTGAGCTTTCTTGGCAACCTGACGAGGGTCACGGCTGTAGATCTCACCAGTTCTCGGGTTGTAAATATCAAAGATCATGTTCAGTGTCTTCTCAACTCGGAAAGCATCCAAATAGGCAGTTGTGACATCAGGTATTAGCTGCATGTCTGATTCATGGATTGAAGCAAAACCCCGAATTGAAGAGCCATCGAAGAGTTGACCGTCAACAAAGAACTGCTGGTCGATCATGGCAGCTGGAAGGTTGAAGTGCTGCTGCACACCAGGCAGATCTGTGAAGCGAACGTCTAGAAACTTTACGTCGTTGTCTTTGATGTATTTGACTACTTCTGCGGCGGTTTTAAACATTAGAGATCCCTTCAAATCAACTGGTTATAGACAAATCTTAGCTAGCTAGATGTTTCAAGCTGTTTTAGGAATGTTTCGGGAATGTAAAATCTACATTCTCCGCCCAGGGCGCATCCGGTTAGGGTCTATGCCCTTCGGGATCGGTATGTTCAGGCCCAGGCCCGCTAGTCGCTTGTTGACAACGGAGATTTCTGCTCGGCTGAGGGTCTTTTTGAGCTTATATATGGCCTTGGTCAAGGCATGCAGTGGCAGTGAACCTGGTTGGTCATTTACCGAAAGCACGGACACGGTTACACCAGGAATAGCCCTTGAAACCTTGCGTTTTTCGTCCTCGACTATCTGCCTCAGGCGCGCTGAGCTTCCTTCACCGATTAGAACTACGCCAGCTCGTCCAACAGCTCGATAGACAGCGTCTCTGGATTTAGGGTCTACCGCAACAGGCATTTCACTTGTCGAGTAGCCGCGCTTTAGAGTCGCAGTAAGTACGGCCGCCACTGCACCCGGTTGGCCAGAAATTCTCATGAATGCAGCGCGTTCGGCTCGTCTAGAGAGCACACCGAGGGCCAAAAGAATTGAGAACAGCACGGTCGATACTGACCAAAGAAATAGAGAGAGTGGAGAATCCATAAAAAATAGCAAGATTATGACGATTCCAGCTGCCATTGGTCCAACAAAAGAAAGTATTCCAAGCGGAACAAAGTTCTTATCAGCCTTGGCGGTTAGCTTATAGACCTGCCAAAGTTGCTTGATTCTTCCTGGTTCTTTTTTAGCCTTTGGCTTTTTCTCTGCCATTATTTCCTTCTTGTTATGCAACAGCCTGCGAGAAGCCATCTCTTGCTGCAGCTTCTGCTAGGTGTTGGAGATTCTCTGGAACTGGGAGTCCCTTTTTGTTCATCGATTGAGCCCACAGTCTGCCCGCACGATAAGAAGATCTAACCAGTGGCCCGCTGAGCACTCCCAGGAAGCCAAGCTTCTCCGCTTCGTTCTTGAGCTCAACAAACTCCTGTGGCTTTACCCAGCGCGAAACTGGGTGGTGCTTTGGAGTTGGTCGCAAATACTGGGTAATGGTCAAGATGTCAGTTCCTGCATCATGCAAATCTTTCATGGCTTGGGAGATCTCTTCAAGGGTTTCACCCATTCCAAGGATCAAGTTTGACTTGGTCACCAGGCCATATTCTCTTGCATGAGTGATTACATCTAGCGACCTCTCGTAGCTGAAAGCCGGGCGAATCTCCTTGAAAATGCGCGGAACTGTTTCTACGTTATGAGCGAAGACCTCTGGCTTGGCGTCAAAAACCTTCTTTAGTAATAGCGGGTTACCTGAGAAGTCAGGAACTAAAATCTCAACTCCGGTGCCGGGTGATTTTTTATGTATCTGCTTTATGGTCTCCGCGTAGAGCCAAGCTCCTTCATCTGGGAGATCATCCCTTGCCACTCCGGTTACTGTCGCGTAGCGAAGCTGCATTTGCCTGACTGATACTGCAACTCGTCTGGGCTCGTCTGGGTCAAAAGCCACCGGCTTTCCGGTGTCAATCTGGCAGAAATCACATCTCCTGGTGCACTGTGAGCCACCAATCAAGAAAGTCGCTTCGCGATCTTCCCAGCACTCGTAGATGTTTGGGCAACCAGCTTCTTGGCAAACGGTGTTTAGGTTCTCAGCCTTAACAAGTTTTTGCATGGCCTGATACTCAGGACCCATCTTTGCGACGGTTCTAATCCACTCAGGCTTGCGCTCAATGGGAATGGCCGAGTTTCGAGCCTCAATCCGAAGCATCTTTTTGGCAGGCTTTTCGCCCTGGTCGATCTGGCTCATATGACAACTTTAGCAATGTCGGTCAGGCGCAGTTTTACTCGTTCAGCGGCCATAGCCGGGGTGACCAAGGTGCCAGTTAGTTCGGTAATTGAGCTGGTCCCAGCATCATCAATTCCACAAGCCACGATGTGATCATAGGCATCCATTGAGTTGGAGCAATTCAAGGCAAAGCCATGCATGGCTACTCGCTCGGAGACTCTGATGCCAATCGCTGCAACTTTCAAGTGGGTGTCATCGGTTGGAGCCCAAACTCCCGAGCGGCCTACCACTCGCTCAGTGGCTAATCCAAAATCGCTACAGACATCTATTAGAACTTGCTCGAGAAAGCGCACGTAACCCACAACATCAAAAGGCTCTGGAAGTTTCATGATTGGGTAGCCAACCAATTGTCCAGGACCATGCCAGGTGAGCTTTCCTCCGCGGTCAACCTCGATGACCTCGGTGCCATCATCTGGTCGTTCGGAGTCTTCAGTTCTTTTGCCCGCTGTGTATACGCTGCTGTGCTCAAGCAAAATGACAGTGTCGGGTCTGGACTTGGCGACCACTTCCCTGTGCACCTCACGCTGCAGCCGGAGACCCTCGTTATAAGCGACAAAGTCAGGATCAAATCCTGCGACTAGAAAATCGGGCACTTCATAAGTCTAGGAGTTATCCCAAACCTTGAATCAAGCTCTCACTTCTTTGCCCGCTCAAACTAGCGTTTAGAGATGAGATCCGTAGTAGCTAGAAAACTGACCGCATTGGGATACTCAACCGGTAAAAAGCTAAAACTTCCAGGCGTTGAGGCAATCTGCGTCCAGGACCCACTCGGGCAGTCGATGTTGCTCGTTTCAAATGTTTTCTACGGACCAAGTTGGGCTCAAATATACAAATCAATTGAACATCTGACTCCGACTCCAAGCCTAATAAACCTTGGAAGCACCCCTTACGTACTAATTGCAGACTCAGCAAGCAACAGAGAGCTAATCGCTAGCCTTTTTGAAAGAGCCAACGCCTCACGGAGTAAGCAAGTGCATCTAGATGGGGTCGGCTTTGTTGAGCTTGAGAACAATGCAAAACCAGAATTGAGCCTTTTCGCTTTGCCCCTGATCTCTATCATTTTGGTGGTAGGTCTGGGGATCTTCTGGAGTAGCAGC
>JBIJBA010000047.1:0-7851 GCA_044345455.1 Rhodoluna sp. | reverse complement strand
TGTTGTACGCTCTTAGTCTTTTGATTTGCTCAGTAACTGAGCGCCTTTTCTTTGCCATCAGTAATACCCCTTCGTAATGGTTATTGCTTTCAGTCTAGGCTCGCCAGCATATTTCTCGGATAACCGAGCTGTCGCCATTCTCCAGAAACTCGGCATCTTGCCTAGATAAGCCAGAAAAGCGCTAGCTTTTCTTAGCTGACTTGCGCTTGGTTTTGGTCTTTTGTGAACCGAGATAGAAAGTAGAAGCAAAACCTAGTAGCAAGAAGCCAGCTGCCGACCAGGCTGCCAACTTGGCCCCATCTGTGAAAGCCTCACCTGCCGCTGTTGTTATGTCCTCAGCTAGTTCCTGTGAAACTTGTTGGGCCACTAATCCATCGGTAAGTTCAGGAATAACAGAACCTGCAGAATCAACTACCGCGTCAACTAAGACAACGCTCTGTGCACTTGGTACGTCGAGATCACTTAATCTTTGCTCCATAGACACCTGAGTTCCGGTAAACAACAGCGTTCCAAGAACAGCTACTCCAAGAGCTGAGCCAACTTGTCTAACAGTCGACTGTGATCCAGAGGCTTGACCGGTACTGCTCATTGGAACATCGACCATAATCACACCGGTTAGCTGAGCGGTAGCCAAACCAATTCCTATTCCATAAATGAACAAGAGGGGGGCAAGAGTAATCCAGCCGGCTTCAGTTGAGGAAAATAGGGCTACACCCAGCACTCCAATAAGTTCAAGCCCTACACCTATTTGCACTGCACGTGCAGGGGGCAACTTGCCACTAAGGGCTCCGCCAATCCCAGAGGCCATAAACGCACCAGCAGCTAGCCAAAGGATTACCAACCCAGAAGAAATTGGGCTCAATCCAACAACATTCTGCAACCAAAGGGGAATCGCAAACAAGATTCCAAACTCTCCCATGGAAATAATTAGTGCCGCAATTGATCCGTTTCTAAATGAATTGATTTTGAAAAGACCAAGGTCTAGCAGTACGTTCTTCTTGTCCGCTTCGCGCTTTCTTTCCCACAAAACAAATACCACCGCAGAAACTACAAAGATAAGTAGCGATACCGGGATAACAGAGATTCCAGTTGTGGGCCAAAAAAAGTCACCAATTTGGAACTGGTTGTTTGGATTTATCTCCCACCAGCCATAAATTCTTCCTTCGATGAGACCAAAAACCAAAGTGGAGAACATAACTACCGATATAGCTGCGCCAATAAAGTCAACTCCGCCGGCACGCTGTGGTGCTTTAGATTCTGAAACATAGTAAGCAAGACCCATCAGGATAATGATTCCAAGTGGCAAGTTGATTCCAAAGGCCCAACGCCAGCTAAAGTCAGTTGCTAACCAGCCACCAAGCACTGGACCAACGGCAACCATGCCACCGATGGTGGCACCCCAAACAGCAAATGCAATTCCACGTTCTTTACCCTGGAATGTGGCATTTAGAAGCGACAGGGTTGTTGGCAAAACCATAGCTCCACCGATACCTTGGATTACTCGAGCGAGGATCAATGCACTTGGTGTGTCAGCAACCCCTGCCCACACTGAGGCGAAAATGAAAATTACAATTCCAATACTTAGAAGTCGCTTTCGACCAAACCGGTCCGCAAGCGAACCCCAAACCAGAAGAAGGGAAGCGAAGACTAGAACATAGCTTTCCTGAACCCACTGAACCTCAGTGGAGGTAAGACCTAGATCGTTGATTATTGAGGGAAAAATGGTGTTTACGATTGTGCCATCGATTATCACGAGGGATATGGCCATGGAGATAAAAACGAGCCCTACCCAGCGATTGCGAACTCTTGTCAATTGATTCCTGATTTCTGGTTTTGTCTAGCTGATGCCTACTAGATTGCTTGGGCTAGGAACTAGCCGTCTCAAAGTCTATGGGAGCAATTGGGGTATTGGCTTCCCTGTTCTGTGATGTCTGCCTATTTTGCTAGAACATCTGTTTTCGAAGGTGATAATTGGTTATGACCGAAATCACTGAGGGACTGCCGGTACCTGTCAAAACCAATGGACTGGCTCCACTTTGCCTGGTCACTGGAGCCAATGGGTACATCGGCGGCAGGCTCATTAGAGAACTACTCACCTTTGGCTACCGAGTCAGGGTGCTGGCAAGAAACACCTCGCGTTTGACGCAGTATCCCTGGATTAGTCAAGTTGAGGTTGTCGAGGGAGACGCTCACGACGAGTTGGCTTTAGAGCAAGCACTCTCCGGCATAGACGTCGCTTACTACCTAATTCATTCACTTCTTGTCAAAGACGACTTTGAAGCGTCTGAGCTGAAAATGGCGAAGATGTTTGCTGACGCGGCGGCAGAGGCAAAAGTTTCTAGAATTATTTATCTTGGTGGCATCATCAACGGCACCGATGAACTATCTGATCACATGAGTGCTCGTATGAATACCGGAGCCATCCTTGCCCAATCGGGAGTCCCCACAATCGAGTTCCGAGCGGGGGTAGTAATCGGCTCAGGCTCTGCTTCATTTGAGATGCTTCGCTATCTAACTGAGCGTTTGCCGATAATGACTACACCAAAATGGGTTAACAACAGAATTCAACCAATTGCAGTGCGCGATGTTCTTCGCTACCTAGTTGGAGCTGCCGCTTTGCCACCCACAGCAACCGGTGTCTTTGACATTGCCGGCCCTGACATCTTTACCTATGCAGACATGATGCAGCACTACGCGGCCGCCGCTGGACTCAAACGAAGAATCATTATTCCGATTCCAGTTTTGACGCCAAGACTTTCTAGCGGTTGGGTTGGACTCGTTACTCCGGTTCCTTACCGACTTGCCCGAAGACTCGTTGAGAGCCTCAAACACGAAGTGGTGGCTGCGCCATCAAATATCAATGAGTTGATTCCACCTTCAGCTGCTGGCCTGACTTCCTTTGATGTTGCCGTGAAGCTGGCCCTGGTTCGAATCAAAGAAGCCAATGTCGAAACCCGTTGGACCAACGCTTCGGTTCCGGGAACCCCTAGCGAACCGCTTCCAACTGATCCGGATTGGGCCGGAGGTTCTTTGTATAAGGACGTTCGGGTGGTTCGAGGAACCGATTCTATGGAAAAGGTTTGGTCCAGAATCGAAGCCATTGGTGGCAAGAATGGTTACTCCATGGCCAGCTGGGCTTGGGAGCTACGAGGGCTAATGGATCGAATGGTTGGGGGAGTTGGGCTAAGGCGTGGTAGGCGTGATCCAGATCACTTAAGAATTGGTGACGCCGTGGATTTCTGGAGAGTCGAAGAACTTATTCCCCAAAAGCTTTTGAGGCTCCGTGCCGAAATGAAACTGCCAGGGCTGGCCTGGCTTGAATTCAGTATCGAAAAAGATCCTGATACACAGGAAACTGTTTTGACTCAAACAGCAACATTCGCACCAAAGGGTTTATTTGGCCAGCTTTATTGGTGGGCAGTTTTACCGATGCACGGTTTCGTGTTCCCGTCAATGGCTAAAGGTGCCATTTCGGGATCCTAGAAGAACCTAGTTGCGCGCGGTAACTTTCTGAATCAACTTCTTGATTCCAAGAACTAGGAACCCAAGAATCAAGAAGAAGGAAGTTATTGCTGCGATGTAGGTAAGCATTCCAGGAACGCCGCCTTCTTCGTTCGGGTTGATAAACCAGTAAGGCCACCAGTCAGTGACAAGTCCTCGGATTATAGAGAACACCAACCAAGCTAGAGGAAACACTGCAACCCATAGTGCTGCGCGGAGCTTGATCTGAAAAGCTTTACGGGAAAGCAAGTAGTCAATAACAATCAAGATTGGACCGTAGGTGTGAATTACCTCATTTGGTAATACTGGCCAAACGTAATCTCCGTCTCGAACATCTCCAGGTGCATCTGCAAGTAGCAAGTGGTAGACCACACCAACAACAATCATTGCAACCGTAAAGCTGAGCCTAGCTATCTCAATTTTCTTGGAGCCTTCTTTGTTTTGGACTAAGCCAACACCAGTGGCAATCAGAAACGAGCCAGCAACGATGGCTGCGACGATGGAGAAGTATGCAAAATACTCTCCAGGTCGAAAGTTGTTGTTTGCCAGTCGGTCGGTTACCTGCCAGGCGACAGAACCCAGGAGGGCAGAGCCAGTCAGAATACGAAGTAGTCCAAGAGAGGTGTTATAAATCATTCTTGCAACACTAGCAGCCAGTAATCAAAAAAGACCGAAGCTAAGCAGGTTGTTGTTGTGTGATGCAGTGAATCCCGCCACCATTAGCAAAGATTTGTTTGGCATCAACTAAAACAATCTCTCGATCCGGGTAGACCCCATCAAGGATTGCCTTAGCTACCTGATCATTCGGGTCATCGAATGAACAAAGAATCACAGCACCGTTGACTATGTAGTGGTTTATGTAGCTGTAGTCGACAAAACCCTCTTCATCTAGTAATACCTTAGGAGCAGGAACTGCGATCAGCTCAAAGTTTCCTGCCGCTTCAAGAGTTGCCTTTACTTCTTTAGAAACCTCAAAGTCAGGATGAGTTGGGTCCTGCTGGTCGTGATACAAAATCACATTCTCGTTAGCAAAACAGGCCACAATGTCGATGTGACCTCTTGTTCCAAAGCCGTCGTAGTCACGAGTAAGGCCGCGCTTTACCCAGATGGCCTTGGAGGTTCCAAGCTTGGCGTGGATCTCCGCCTCGACTTCCTGCTTGCTCCAGCTGGAGTTTCTGCCATCTCCCAGCTGCACGGTTTCCGTAAGCAGCACTGCGCCAGCACCATTTACATGGATGCCGCCACCTTCATTAATTAGCTCAGAATCAAGAACTTTGGATCCCGTTAGCTTTCCAATAAATCCGGCGGTTAGTTGATCCTTGTCAAAGCTTGCCCAAGGCTGATTGCCCCAGCCATTGAAGATCCAATTGAGGGCAAAAAGCTCTCCGGTCTCTGATTTGGCAAAGGTTGGACCGTTATCTCTTAGCCAAGCATCATTTAGTTCTGCCTCAACGATTTCAATACTGGGATGCAAGTAGTTTCTCGCTAGCTCTATTTGATCCGAGGTGGCAAGAACCGTAACGGGCTCATACTTTACGATGGCGTTGGCAACATTCGCCCAGGTTGTGCGCGTTAGCTCCGCTTCTTGATCGCTCTCGCCAAGAAGATAGTTATTTGGTGGCCAGGACATCCAAGTGCGCTCGTGCTTTTCCCACTCCGCAGGCATTCTTAGTTTCATAAGGGCGTAACTCCCGCAATGCCGCCCTGCTCGCCATCGCCAGAATCTGTTCTTTTGTTCACAACCGGCTTGGTGAGCGCATCATAGGTATCTGGCCTGCGAGTAGCCAAGAAAGGAAACAAATCAAGCCAGTCACGTCTTTGGTCCAAGTCAAGATCTGCAACTAAAACTTCATCGGTGTCTCGGCCAGCCCGAGCTAGAACCCTTCCAAACGGGTCAGAGATAAAGCTGCTTCCGTAGAAGTTCAGAGAGCCTTCGTTACCGTACCGGTTTGGCACAACCATAAAAGTCCCATTGGCAATACCGTGCGAAACAATCACCTGACGCCATAGTGGTTCGGTATCAAAATCTGGGTGGTCGGGCTCAGAGCCAATCGCGGTTGGGTAGGCAAGTATCTGAGCACCACGCAAGGAGTAATTTCTAGCAACTTCCGGGAACCACTCGTCCCAGCAAGTTGGTAAACCAAAGCTTGCTTTTACTCCTTCGAGATCAAGGCTGTAAACGGGGTAGGGGTCTGGGTCTAAAGGGCCTGGCTTGAAGTATTTATCTTCGTAGTAGCCGGCAGTTACTGGAATGTGAAGCTTTGGGGTTCTGGCGATGATCTTGCCAGAACTGTCAACCAAGATTGCGGTGTTTAGCCCTCTGCCATCTGCCAAGTCAGCTTTTTCATAAAGCGATGCGTGAACTATTACGCCGAATTCTTTTGCGGTTCTAGCTGCGAACAGATGTGTCTTACCGCCTTCAAGAGGCTCTGCAATCTTTGAAGGAATACCCTCAGGCTTAACATCTGCTGGGTAACGAGACAAAGTTAGCTCTTGAAGAAAAACAATCTTCGCTCCAGCCTCAGCAGCGAGCTTGACGCCTTCAAATAACTTGGCTTCGTGTTCATTAGGATCACTGTGCCATTTTGTCTGCACTAAACCAACACGAAGCGGCTTTTGGGTAACAGCTTTGACTCTTGATAGTGACTTGGGAGCGGTAGCTAAAGTTAACTTCATACTTGTTGTCTCTTACTTCATACTTTCAAGAATGTTAACTAGCAATTCAATAGAGGTTTGCGGATTAACAATTGCAAAACGAGTGTTTGGCTTGCCTTGATGACTAGAGGAAACAACAAATCCGACTTCGTCTTTAAGAAGTTTCGCCGACCATTCGTCATAGTCAGCTAATGACCAGCCCTTGCGTTCAAATACCACAACAGATAACTCTGGCTCTCGAACTAGATTCAGGTAATCGAATCCCCTAATCAGTTCGGCTACCTCATGTGCTAGGTCGATGTTCGCTTCGATGGCTTCACGGTACTTTTCGACGCCATGAGTTGCTAGCGAGAACCAAAGCGGGAGGCCTCTTGTTCGCCTGGTTAGTCCGAATGAATAATCTGATGGGTTCCAGAGTCCAGATTCATTTAGCGTGGCGAGGTACTCTCCGCGCTGGGTGTGTGAAGCCTTTGCATACGCAGGCTCTCTGTAGACCAGAGCGCAAGCGTCATAGGGGGCAAAGAGCCACTTATGCGGGTCAACAATAAAAGAGTCGGCAAGTTCTGAGCCATCAAATAAGTGACGGTATTTTGGACTCAGAATGCCAGCAAGACCGTAGGCTCCATCGATGTGATACCAGATGTTATTTGTTTTGGCTATTTCACCGATTCCGCGAAGATCGTCAACAATACCAAAGTTGGTAGTGCCTCCGGTTGCAACAATTGCAAATACGCTGTGTGGCTCTGATGCTGAGAGCGCATCTTTAACAGAACTAGCAACTAGCTTTCCGTTCTCTTCTGGCTTTGCCAGAATGATGTTGACATCCATAACCTTAGCTGCTGATTTCAGTGAGGAATGGGCTTCTTTAGAAGCAATAAACGCTAATCTTCCTTCGTAATTGATTCCAGCTTTGGAAAGTCTTTCACGATGAGCATCTCTTGCAGCTGCCAGTGCTGAGAGGTTTCCAACAGTGCCACCCTGAGCAAAAACTCCTCCGGCGTTTTCCGGCAACCCCACCTCTTTTGCAAGCCAGGACAGCACCTGGTTCTCGGCAAAAATTGCTCCAGCGCCTTCTATCCATGACCCCCCGTATATCGAGCTCGCAGAGACTATTAGGTCAAAAAGACTTGATACTTCAGTCGGCGCATTTGGAATGAAAGACAAGAACCCCGGGTGGTCAGTTGAAATTGTTGCTGGGGCTAGCACATCTTCAAAAAGCTTGAGGGCTGTTTGCCCTCCGATGCCTCGTTCGGTGATGGTTTGCCCAGCTTGTTTGAATATCTCTTCTTCAGACTTAGCTGAATCCAACGGAGCCGGACTGTAATCCATTCGGACCCTGACGTATTCGAAAATGGCTTCTCTCAGAGCCTTAGTTTCCTTGTTTATCTCATGCACGTTTAGCGTTTCTTTCTTCGGACAATTGAAACTGAGAAACCAATCACCACAACTGCCCCAAGAATTACGGCCGCCCAAGTTCTTTGGTCAGCTATATCTTGGCAGGTCGTGAACCCCTCAGCATCGGGGACAACGCAGGTCCCGGTGTCAAAAAATGCCAAAAGCAGTGCGGCGAGTCCAACCAGCGCCACTGTTGCCAGCATTGCAGCGGAATCATTTCGCATCGGTTGTCCTTAAGGCAGCTGGTTAGGAAGTTTCCTGATTTTTTACTCTGGAAGTTTGTGCCAGAACGATTCCGGC
>JBIJBA010000003.1:0-28843 GCA_044345455.1 Rhodoluna sp. | reverse complement strand
CTTCGTTCTTCGCAAGGCTCTCGAGTCGAACCTTCCAGTTATTTTGCTTGTGAATAAAACTGACAGACCAGACTCTCGTATCGACGAGGTTGTTGAGGAAACTCACGATTTGCTTTTGGGTCTAGCTTCAGACCTTGCCGACGAGGTTCCAGAACTCGACATCGACGCAATTTTGGATTTGCCGGTGATTTACGCTTCTGGCAGAGCCGGAGCTGCTTCACTCAACAAGCCAGAAAACGGAACCTTGCCCGACAATGCCGATTTAGAGCCACTGTTTGGCGCAATTATGAAATACATTCCTGCGCCAAAGTATGACCCAGATGCTCCCCTACAAGCCCACGTTACAAACCTTGACGCTTCACCGTTTCTTGGCCGTCTCGCTTTGCTTCGAATCTTCAACGGAACTATCAAAAAGGGGCAGCAGGTTGCTTGGGTTAGACAAAACGGTGAAACTCAGACTGTAAAAATCACCGAGCTTCTGATCACCAAGGCACTGGAGCGTTTGCCAACTGAGTCGGCAGGGCCAGGGGATATCGTCGCGGTGGCCGGAATTGAAGAGATCACCATTGGTGAAACACTTGCCGACCCAGAGGATATAAGACCGCTTCCACTAATCGCGATTGATGACCCCGCGATCTCCATGACTATTGGTATCAATACTTCTCCAATGGCGGGGCGAGTAAAGGGAGCAAAAATCACCGCACGTTTGGTCAAGGACCGCTTAGACCGAGAGCTTATTGGAAACGTTTCCATCAAGGTCCTTCCAACTGACCGCCCTGATGCCTGGGAAGTTCAGGGACGAGGAGAGCTAGCCCTAGCCATCTTGGTTGAGCAAATGAGGCGTGAGGGCTATGAACTAACCGTTGGTAAACCACAGGTAGTTACCAGGAAAGTTGATGGCAAGCTTAATGAGCCCGTTGAAGACCTAACGATCGATGTGCCTGAGGAATTCTTGGGTTCAATCACTCAGCTGTTGGCGTCTCGCAAGGGTCGGATGAAGAACATGACAAACAAGGGAACCGGCTGGGTTCGCATGGAGTTTATGGTTCCATCCCGTGGACTAATTGGTTTTCGAACCGAGTTTCTAACAACCACTCGTGGAACGGGAATTGCAAACGCGATTTCCGCGGGTTATGAGCCATGGTTTGGCGAGATTGTTACTCGCACCAATGGTTCTTTGGTTGCGGATCGTCAAGGTGCAGTTACCCCCTTTGCGCTAATTGGCTTGCAAGAGCGCGGAACATTCTTTGTTGAACCAACCGAGGAAGTTTACGCCGGACAGGTAGTTGGCGAAAACGCCAGAGCTGACGACATGGAAGTAAACATCACTAAGGAAAAAAAGCTCACCAACATGAGAGCGTCTTCCAGCGAAGACTTCGAAAAACTAACCCCACCGAGGAAGCTTTCCTTGGAAGAGTGTCTGGAATTCGCTCGTGAAGACGAATGCGTTGAGGTCACACCGGAAGGTACCAGGATTCGTAAGGTGGAATTAGACCCCAACCTGCGCGCCAGAGCTGCCTCAGCAAGAAAACGAGCTAGCGAGAGCTAAACCATTTAGAGTTATTGCTATGGCCAAAACTTCGTTCAACGCAAAGCGGTTGCTACTAGTTCACGCCCACCCTGATGATGAGTCAATCTTTACCGCTCACGTGATTGCTAATCGCGTTGAAGCTGGAGCAAAAGTCATGGTTCTCACTTTGACCCGTGGAGAACGAGGCCGAGTAAAGCTCGACGACCTAAAGCCACTCGAATCCGATCTTGCCGCGATGGGTGCGTTTCGATCTAACGAGCTTAGAAATGCCTTGGCTGCTCTCGGTGATGTTCAGCACAAATTTGCTGGAACTAGAAAATACCTGGACTCAGGAATGAGACTGAGCACATTCGGAAGAGCGATAAAGGCAAAAACTACCGACGAGATGTCACTTTCTTCAGTTTCAACCGCGGTAATTTCCGATGACATTTTTCAGACACTTACGGCATTCAAGCCAGACGCTGTTATCACCTACAACCGCAAGGGCGGCTTTGGCCATCCAGATCACAAGATGGCTCACGAGGCCACTGCGATGGCACTGCGTCGATTCGCAAGGTCGAAAAGAGGTAGGGCGCCACAATTTTGGGTTATTGCTGAAGCAGGTGAGCGATTCACTGTTGAAGTTGGTGGCCCAAAAACTGCGGCCAAGAAGAAGTTGGCGCTGGAGCAGCATGCCAGCCAGGTGTCAATTGGCAAGGAAACTTTCTCTCTTGTCCCAGGCAGAGACATTCGATACGACGCACCAGAGAGGCTACGAATGACATCAACCAGGCCTTGGCTTTGGCTTAAGCCTTTATTCCTGGGTCTCTGGGCTCTTCCACTTGGAATTCTGCTTGGATTTGCCGGAACCCTGCTTCACTCAGTCACCGCATCGGACGAGTCGGCGACACCACTTGGGTTAATAGTTGCCCTAGTGATGACTTTCTCACTGGCGATTGCTCTTCGATTACTTCGAAACTCCAGAGGCGCTTTATACCTAATGAGCTTTACTTTGGCTGGAACTGTTTTTTGGCTTTCAAGACCTACTACCGCGGGCGATGCACTTATTCTGGACAATCAAGCCGGTAACATCTGGGTCTATGGGTCTCTTGTCATCTGCGCGGTTGTCATTTTGTTTCCAAAACTTAGACCCGGGGCATGGCGTAAGAAATCTTCTGGCCATCGATAGATAATATGGTCCTAGGAGGATCTCCCCAATGACTTATGTAATTGCACTTCCCTGCGTTGACCTAAAAGACAAGGCATGTATCGAAGAATGCCCAGTGGATTGCATATACGAGGGTGACCGCATGCTTTACATTCATCCGGATGAGTGTGTGGACTGTGGGGCTTGTGAACCGGTTTGCCCAGTTGAAGCAATTTACTACGAAGATGATGTTCCTGAGCAGTGGGCCGATTACTACCGCGCCAACGTCGACTTTTTTGAAACCATCGGTTCTCCTGGAGGAGCTGCGAAGGTTGGTCCAATTGCTGGGGACCACCCTCTAGTTGCTGCTTTGCCACCACAAGCTCAACAGGACTAAGTGTTTACCGGGCTGCCAGATTATCCCTGGAAATCACTAAAGCCATACTCGGAAAAAGCTGCCCAGCACCAAGACGGCGCAATCGATTTATCTGTTGGATCGCCAATTGATCCAACTCCAGACTCTGTTCAACAAGCCCTCAAGAAATTTTCTAATTCTCCCGGCTACCCATCAACAGCCGGTACCGCAGAGTTTCGCAAAACGGTAGTTGAATGGTTTGCCAGAAGAAGACAAGTACCGGGTCTAGATCCCGATCAAGTGATGCCATCTATTGGATCCAAAGAGCTAATAAGTTGGCTCCCCACTTTCTTAGGAATTGGCCCGGGCGATGTTGTGGTTCAACCAAAGGTTGCATACACCGCATACGCCGTTGGGGCTGCACTATCGGGAGCCACGCTGGTTTCTGAAGACGATCCAGAAAAATGGCCTGCCAACACCAAGCTGGTCTGGATCAACTCCCCAGGTAATCCAGATGGAAAAGTCTTGGATGTTGCAGGCTTTGCCAAGGCAGTTGCCAGAGCCCGTGAGCTAGGAGCGCTCCTTGCTTCCGACGAGTGTTACGCCGAACTTGGTTGGAGTGCTCCGTGGGACAAGGAAGTTATTCCAAGCGTTTTGGACCCTAGAGTATGTGGCGATAGTCACGAGGGAATATTGTGCTTGTACTCACTTTCCAAGCAGTCCAACATGGCAGGCTATAGAGCCGCGTTCGCGGTTGGTGCGAAAGATCTAATTCGAGACTTGGTTAATCTTCGGATGCACACCGGAATGATTATGCCTTTTCCTACCCAGCAAGCAGTGATTGCTGCGCTTGGAGACAGCTCACACGTGGCTGCCGAGAAAGCAATTTACTCAAAGAGACGAGCGACTTTGCTAGCTGCGGTAACTGCATATGGTTTTGAAGTAACTGACAGCGAGGCGGGTTTGTATCTTTGGGCAACCAAGGGTCAGGACTGCTGGAGCACCGTGGGTGAGATGGCGCAGCTTGGGATTGTTGTGGTGCCAGGTAGCTTCTATGGTGAGCACGCAACCAAGCACGTTCGATTCTCGCTCACAGCAGCTGATAGCGACATCAGTAGGGCTGCTTTGAGACTCCAAAATGGCTTAGGCTAGAGTCTGAGATTTTGATTACCTAGGAGCGCTTTGCCTGACAACGAAAAAGTGGTTATCAGCTACAAGGACAAGACCCTCGAGCTGCCAGTTATTGAGGCAACTGCGGGCTCCAGCGCCATGGACATTAGCAAGCTTCACTCAACCCTTGGCCTGCACACTTACGACCAGGGCTTTGTGAACACAGCCTCGACTAAATCAGCGATTACCTTTATTGACGGTGAAGCTGGGATTTTGCGCTACCGAGGTTACGCAATTGAGCAGCTTGCGTCCAAGAAGAGCTTTCTAGAAGTAAGTCACTTGTTGATTTATGGAGAGCTGCCAACCAAGCCGGATCTTGAATTATTTGATCACAGCATTAGAAGACACACTCTGATCCATGAGGATCTAAAGTCTTTCTTCGATGCATTTCCGCAAAACGCCCACCCGATGTCAGTTCTCGCAGCCGGGGTTTCAGCGCTATCAACTTTCTACCAGGATTCACTAGACCCCAGAGACCCGGAGCAAGTCGAGCTTTCCACCAGAAGATTACTTGCCAAGGTTCCAGTTTTGGCAGCTTATGCGTATAAGACCAGCCTTGGTCAGGCGCTCTTGTATCCAGACAATTCACTTTCAACGGTAGAAAACTTCTTGCGCCTGACCTTTGGAACAATGGCCGAGGATTACGTGCAGAACCCAATTGTCACAAGAGCCCTTGAGACCTTGCTAATTTTGCACGCTGATCACGAGCAGAACTGCTCGACTTCAACAGTTCGCCTAGTTGGCTCAGCGCAGGCTAACTTATTTGCTTCAGTTTCTTCTGGAATCAACGCACTGTTTGGTCCACTGCATGGTGGAGCCAACGAGGCCGTTTTGGACATGCTTACTCAGATCCGTGACTCCGGACAGAGCGTTCAGCAGTTTGTTGATCGAGTCAAGAACAAAGACGATGGCACCAGACTCATGGGCTTCGGTCACCGAATCTATAAAAACTTTGACCCTAGAGCCACCATCATCAAGGCAACCGCAGATAAGGTTCTTGGAGAACTCGGAATTCAGGATCCGCTTCTAGATATTGCAAAAGAGCTTGAGGCAACAGCCCTTGCTGATCCGTATTTTGCAGAGCGCAAGCTTTACCCGAACGTTGATTTCTACACCGGAGTGATTTACAAGGCGCTTGGCTTCCCAGCTCCAATGTTCACCGCATTGTTTGCGATGGGAAGATTGCCAGGTTGGATTGCACACTGGCGCGAAATGATGGAAGATTCGAGCAATCGAATTGGAAGACCTCAGCAGGTCTACCTTGGACAAGGCGAAAGAAGCTTCTAAGCCGGCTTTAGCCAGTAAATAACTGTGTCACCGAAAGGCTTCTGGTCCACGAGCTCGTATCCGGTAATTGCAAAAGCCTCCACTCTAGAAGATCGCTCTACAAGGACCCAGGCCTTATCTGAAACCAGAAGCCGCAGTGACTCAAGATTTTTCTCCACTTCTTGGTTAGTTAGGTCATAGGGCGGGTCAATAAAGACCAAATCGAATGAACCGGTAGTTGTTTCCAAAAACTTTTGAACCGGTTGGATTTGAACCTTTGCAGATACCTCTTGGCCCTCATCTCTCAATGCGTCCTGAACAGTTCTGGCGTTTTTGATGCAAACCGCAGCGGCCATCTTGTTGCTTTCAACTAGCAAGCTAGCAACCGCACCTCTTGATAAAGCCTCTAGACCCAGCGCACCGGTTCCCGCATAAAGATCTAATACCTTGCTTCCAGCTAGTGCGCCCTTTGATTCAAGCGAGCTAAAAATGCTCTCTCGGATTCGATCCGCTGTTGGTCTAGTGCTCTTTGCTGGAGAAGCGAGCTTTCTAGAGCCAACTAGGCCTCCAATAATTCTTGTCATGATTGTCAAAGCCTAACGGCTTTTGGCAACTCTCTCGTAGAAGATTGAAGCATGCTGCTTCCAACCACTGCACTCGATCGAGTATTGGGTGACAAAACAGCCAAGAGCTTCGCAAAAAACCTAGGACTAGTAACAGTTGCTGATCTGCTCCAGCACTATCCAAGAAGGTATTCATCTAGGGGAGAGCTAACTCCAATCACAAACCTGCCAGTTGGTGAGAGCGTCTCGATTGTGGCTGAAGTGGTTGACGCCAGGGAAAGAAGAACCAAGGGTCGAGTAAGTCACATTCTTGAGGTACGAATCACAGATGGCAGTGGATTCTTATCATTAACTTTTTTCAACCAAGCCTGGCGTCAAAAGAACTTACTACCTGGAACAAGAGGTCTTTTTGCCGGCAAGATCGGTGAGTATCAGGGAAAGCTTCAGTTAGCTCACCCAGACTACGAGCTCTTTCTGGATGAAGTCAGTCAGTTTGACGCTAAGGCGTGGGCGGATAAGCCGATACCGATCTATCCAGCTTCAGCCAGTGTTACGACCTGGATGATTCAAAAAGCTTTGGACATAGTTCTAGACACCCTAGGGACCATAGAAGATGAAGTTCCCGAGCAGATAGCAAAAAAACACAAGCTCATTAGCCTGAACCAAGCCTTCGAGAAAATTCATCGCCCAGAAACTAAAACCGATTGGGCCTCGGCTACAAAGACTCTTTCTTATCACGAAGCTTTCTTACTGCAGGCTAATTTGATTGCTCGCAAAATAGCTAACGAAAAATCTCCAGCTACCATCAGAGCGGGCGGGACAAATGGATTCCTTGCTGCCTTGGATAGTGCTCTTCCTTTCAAATTAACAAAGGGTCAGCAAAGCGTCGGTGAAGAGATCTCTTTGGACCTTGCAAAAAGCTATCCGATGAATAGATTGCTGCAAGGTGAAGTTGGATCGGGTAAAACCCTGGTGGCATTAAGGGCGATGCTCGCTGTAGCAGACACCGAAGGTCAATCCGCGCTACTTGCCCCAACCGAAGTTTTGGCTTCGCAGCACTTTAGATCAATCTCCAAAAGCCTTGGTGAAGACCTTGCCAAAAAAGTTGGGCTTACTCTTTTGACCGGTCAACTCTCAACAACTGATCGCAAAAAGGCAATGCTGCAAGTTGTCTCGGGTGCATCAAAAATCGTCATTGGAACCCATGCCCTCTTTTCCGAAAAAGTTGAGTTCTATGACCTCGGTCTTGTCGTAATCGACGAACAGCACAGATTCGGCGTGGAGCAGAGAGAAAAACTGCGGCTCAAAGGAAAACTATCTCCTCATGTTTTGACCATGACCGCAACACCAATCCCTAGAACCTTGGCGGTAACTGTATTTGGAGACATGGCGGTTTCTTCACTTACGGAGCTTCCTGCAGGTCGAAAAGAGATTGACTCGCACGTTGTTCGGGCCGGGGATAAGAATCTAGTTTCCAGGGTCTGGGAGAGAGTTGCCGAGGAGGTAGCCAAGGGGCACCAGGTGTTCGTGGTTTGTCCAAAAATTGACGAGTCTGATAAAGAGAACTCTGGAGCCTCGGTTGATAAAACCACTACTGAGCTGCGTAAAAACCCAAATCTTGCCTCCCTTCGAATCGATGCTCTGCACGGTCGCATGGACCAAGAGCAAAAATCTGAAGTAATGGCAAAGTTTGTCAACAAGGAAATAGACGTCTTGGTAGCAACTACGGTTATCGAGGTTGGTGTGGATGTTCCAAACGCAACCGTGATGGTGATCTTGGACGCCGATAACTTTGGCATCTCCCAGTTACATCAGCTGCGTGGCCGCGTGGGAAGGGGCCAGGCCAAAGGGCTTTGTCTTTTGCTTACCGGAGCCGAAGATGGCTCCATTGCCTTGCAAAGAATCGAAGCCGTTACGGCTGAAAGCGATGGCTTCAAGCTAAGTGAGATTGATTTGGAGCTTCGTCGCGAGGGAGACGTTTTGGGCGCAAGTCAATCCGGAGGTCGCTCTAGCTTGCGCCTGCTGCAGGTGATTCGGGACGCAGCACTTATTCAAAAGGTCCGGGTTGAGGTGGAAGAGCTTTTCGAGGCAGATCCAGGCCTAGAGTCTTTACCGAATCTGCGCCTAGCTATTGAGGAAATGAACGCTGTAGAAAACTTGTCTAAAGGCTGAGCGGTTTAGTTTGCTAATCTTGGGGCTATGCCAACTCTCGCGGTCTACCCAGGATCTTTTGACCCAATAACTCTTGGGCACGTGGATATCATCGAGCGGTGCTCCAAGATTGTCGATGAATTACATGTTCTGGTGGTTCACAACCCTGAAAAGACACCAAGGTTTTCTAGCTCCAAGAGGATTGAACTGATTCAAGAATCTTTGAAAGAAGCTGGTGTAACCAGCTCAAACATCAAAGTCACTGAGTTATCTTCCGGACTACTTGTTGACTACATTCGAAAAGTTGATGCGAAGCTTCTAATCAAGGGATTTCGAAACAATGTTGACCTCGATTACGAACTACCGATGGCCAAGGTCAATAGAGACCTAAGCGGCATTGAAACAATCTTTATCTCGGCTGATCCCAAATATGGACTGGTGGCATCGTCATTAGTTCGTGAGGTTGCCTCCCTTGGTGGGCCAGTTCAAAACTATGTTTCAGTGGCGGTGGCTAAGGCTTTATTGGAGCAGAACTAATGAGTAAGTTTGACATTCCGGTTCACGAACTTACTCGAAGACCAGGTCACACCAGCTCCCTACAACTAGCCATTGATCTAGATGACGCGATGGGTCAAGGAGCTGCCTCAGTGCCATCGGGAGCGAAAATCGAAGTTGACTTGAGACTGGAATCAATCCACGAGGGGGTTTTGGCCACCGGCGAGGTCTTCACCAAGGCGACATCCCTTTGTTCTAGGTGCCTGGAGCCTCTCGAGCTAGTGGTCGAGGTGGATTTCCAAGAGCTTTTCGCCTATTCTTTAGAGCAGGAAGATGATTTCCTGATTCAAGACGAGAAAATCAACCTTGAGCAGGCAATCACGGATGCTGTAGTTTTATCACTTCCGTTCAAACCTGTTTGTAGTGAAGACTGTCTTGGTCTGTGCTCCGAATGTGGCTTGAACTTTTCTCAGGATCCAAACCACGTTCACGAAGCTAGTATTGATTCTCGCTGGAGTGGATTAGAAAGCTTTAGGAAAGAGTAGGAAATGCCAGTACCAAAAAGACGCATGTCGCGTTCAAACACAAGAGCTCGTCGCTCACAGTGGAAGGCCGCTCCAATCACTCTGGTCAAGACAGTTGAAAACGGTAAGACCGTATACAGCCTTCCTCATCGCGCGAAGCTAGTTGAGGACTCAAACGGAACTGCACTGTTCATGGAGTACAAGGGCCGCAAGGTCGCTGACGCTTAACCCATGAGCCTTGATGCGCTAGGTAAATCCCTTGGCGTGGAAATCGAACCGCAACTTCTCGAACTCGCCCTCACTCACCGGTCCTATTCCTATGAAAACGGTCGAGGTCCAAATAATGAACGTCTGGAGTTCCTAGGCGACGCAATTCTTGGATTTTTAGTTACTTCACACCTTCACGATCACTTCTCCGATATGGATGAAGGCAATCTAACCAAACTCAAAAACGCTGTTGTCTCAGCCCCTGCGCTCGCGCAAGCGGCTAGCTCCATAAACCTAGGCGAATACCTGCTGCTTGGTAAGGGTGAAATTCAAACCGGCGGTCGCGAAAAAATGAATCTGTTGGCAGACACCTTCGAGGCAATCCTTGGAGCAGCATATGTTTCCAAGGGTCTTGAAGCGGCAAAGACAATTGTTGACCAACACATCCTTCCGCTACTTGAGAGCGCAGAAGATCTGCTTCTTTCGGCAGATCCGAAAACCACTCTTTTGGAGAGCATGCAAAAGCAGGGTAAAGCTGTACCGGTTTATCAAACAACCCATGAGGGCCCAGATCACGACCGCACTTTCTTCGCCAATTTACTCATCGACGGTCAGGTAATTGCCAGCGCATCTGGAAGATCCAGGAAACAGGCTGAAACCAATGCAGCCATCAAGGCGCTATCTGGTTCAACTGGAGAATAAGTGCCCGAGCTTCCCGAGGTCGAAACCGTCCGTGACGGTCTTGCAAAATCCATAACCAGCGCAACAATTACCTCGGTCAAAATCCATGAGGCCAGGTCGCTAAAGCGCCATCTAAGTGGTGGTAACGACTTCACCAAAAAACTAGTTGGCAAGCAGGTACTGGATGTAGTTAGACGCGGAAAATTCCTTTGGATGCCGCTGTCGGGGGATTCAACTGCCTTGGTGGGCCACCTTGGCATGAGTGGTCAGATGCTTATAAGAAGTCCGGAGTTTCCAGAAGACAAGCTCAATCGGGTAACGATTTCATTTGAAACTAAAGCTAATAAGCCGCTAGAGCTTCGCTTTGTCGATCAGCGAATCTTTGGATCTTTAGCAATCGATCCTTTGATTGAAACCGCTGATGGCAAACAGGGCGGTTTTAGTGCTGGTAAGAATAAGAACAAGCCATGGCAGAACCTGATTTCTAGCTCCGCTTCTCATATCGCCAGAGACCCATTGGATGAACTTTTCGATGCCGATCAAGTTGTTCAAAGACTTCGAGTCAAGAAAACCGGAATCAAGCGAGCCTTGCTGGATCAGAACCTAATTAGTGGAATAGGCAACATTTATGCGGATGAGTCTTTATGGCTAGCAAAGCTGCACTTTGATCGGCAGGCCGACAGTATTTCTAAAGCCAAGCTCAACGAGCTGATGGGCATTGTGACGGAGGTCTTAGCCAAGGCGACCAAGCAAGGTGGCACGAGCTTTGACCAGCAGTATAAGAACGTCAACGGTGAGGCTGGGTACTTTTCTCAAGAGCTCTTTGCCTACGGCCAAACCGATAGGCCCTGCGCTAGGTGCCAAACACCCATCAGGCGCCAAGCCTGGGCTAACCGCGGTTCTCACTTCTGCCCACGCTGCCAGCGCCCCAGCTAGCGGTCAATTGGGACCCTAAAAATGGGGTATTTTTAGATACTGTTCAGCTTTGAGCCATTGACTACTTTCAAGAGGGGTGTGTCCGGTTGCATCTAAAAAGCCTCACCCTAAAAGGCTTCAAGTCCTTCGCTCAGCCCACCACATTCCAGTTTGAGCGCGGTGTTACCTGTGTGGTTGGACCAAATGGTTCGGGTAAATCAAACGTTGTTGACGCCCTTGCCTGGGTAATGGGTGAGCAGGGAGCCAAGACTTTGCGCGGCGGAAAGATGGAAGACGTCATCTTCGCCGGAACTGCTACCAAGGGACCACTTGGTAGAGCTGAAGTTCAGCTGACCATCGACAATACCGATGGTGCACTACCTATTGATTACAGCGAAGTCACTATCTCAAGAACCTTGTTCAGAAGCGGTGGATCCGAGTACGCAATCAACGGCGACCCCTGCAGATTGCTCGATGTCCAGGAACTACTAAGTGATTCCGGTCTTGGTAGAGAGATGCACGTCATCGTGGGTCAGGGTCAATTAGATAGCGTCTTAAGAGCAACTCCCGAAGAGCGCCGCGGATTCATCGAAGAGGCCGCTGGAATCTTGAAGCACCGCCGTCGTAAGGAAAAAACCGAACGCAAAATCGAAGCAATGCAGGCCAACCTCTCAAGACTGAGTGACCTTGCTGGTGAAGTTCGTCGTCAGCTAAAGCCTCTTGGTGCCCAAGCTGAAATTGCCAGAGAGGCCCAAAACATTGCGTCTCAGGCCAGAGACGCTAAGTCCAGAATTCTGGCCTTTGACATTTTGGATATTCAAAAATCTCTTGAAACCACTTCGACCAGCGAATCACAACGTCGCAGCGAGCGAAACATCCTGCAGCAAATGCTCTCCACTAATCAGCAACGCCTGACCCAGCTCGAATCTCCTGAGCTAAACCAGAAGCTAGATAGCGCTCGCAAAATCTCTTTTGAGTTTGACTCTCTGCAAGAGCGCATCAGATCGATTTCTAACATTGCAAGTGCCAGAGTTGCGCTTTTGGAATCCAGCACTCAAGAGCAAAGTAAGTTTGACCTTTCCTCAATTACGGTTGACATCGAAAAAGCCGAAGTTGAAATGCAGCGTCTAGGCGTTGAGGTGCAGCGCTTACAGCAGCAACTAGGTATCGCGGAGCAAAAGCGAAACGTTGCTCGCGATGCCCTGGATGCTTTTGATTCGAAGATTCAAGAACAAAACTCCTTGATTTCAAAGTATGATCTTGACCTTGCCCAGTTTGCCAACGGCGTAAAAGTTGCTGAAAGCAAACTGGAAGCATTTACTAACGAGAAAGCTCGACACCAGGAGATTCTTGGCGCCGCCAGACTAAGACATCAGGAGCAATCCGCTCAGTATCGCGATTTGGAGTCAGTACTTTCTAGCAACAAACCGAGTGAAAACAACCTAGAGTCCAAATACGATGCTGCCCAGAAGGCAGTATCGGATGCTGCGAACAAGATTGAATCACTGCGTGATCAGCTGCACGAAGCAGAGCGCGAAAAAGACGCTCTTGCCGGAAAGCGTTCGGCACTGAATTTAACCCTCGAGCAAAAAGATGGTGCTTCATCTTTGACCCAAGCTCAGCTTCGAGGAATTAGAGGTTTGGTTGCGAATCACTTAAGCATTGAACCAGGTTACGAGCAGGCTATCGCTGCAGCGTTGGGTTCTTTGGCCGATGCTCTAGTTGCTGAAGACCTAGACTCTGGACTTTCTGCCCTTGAGCACCTAAAGAGAACCGATGGTGGTCGAGTTGAAATCATCATCGCTGATGTTGACCTGCGCTCTGACGCTGCGAGCAAGAACTTGGTTCCAGGTTCAAAAGTTGCATCTGAAGTTGTCAGCGCTCCTGATGGAATTTTGAAGTTACTATCTCAGGTAGTTATTGTCGAAGACCTAGCTGCTGCCAAGACTTTCTTTAAGGCCCAGACAACTGACTCGCAAGTCATTACCAAACAAGGTGACGTTCTAACCAGAGCAATTTTACGTGGAGGTTCATCCAGCAAGCCTTCGAAACTTGAGTTGGTTGCCGAGCGAGATGGCGCAGAGAAAGAGCTCTCTAGACTGAGCTCTCGTATCGAGACTTTATCTGCCGAACTTGCGCAAGCCAAGTCCAACGAACTTGCTGCCAAGAATTCAGCTAAGGCATCCTTAGCCGAACTAAATGAACAGGACGCCAAGCTCGCCTCTCAGGCGGAGCAGCTTGGTCGGGTTCGGGTTCAGGTTGAGGCCCTTCAGAGCGAGCTTGATCGATTAGGCATTGTTGCCGAATCGAATGAGGCAGCAATTAGAGAAGCAGAAGGTGAGTTAGATGCTGCCAAATCTAGACTGCGTGAATTCGAGAGCCTCGGTAGACCAGAGCAGGCCCTTTCCGACAGAAACGGATTGGTTGAAGTCCTTGAACTTGAAAGATCCAAGGAGCTTGAAATTCGGGTGGAGCTGGGTGCTGGAGAAGAAAGACTTCGCGTTGAAACCGAGAAGTCTGAGAGCTTGAAGCTCCAGCTGGATTCTTCCCGCTCAGCCGTCGAAGGAGCCATCAGTGCGGCCAAAGCTAGAGCGGGGCAGCTCAGCTCGGCTAAGTCGGTTCTAAAGGTGCTGCCTAAATTGATTGACGCCGTGTCCATTAGCTCTAATGAAGCTAAACGTGAATACTCCACGCTTGAAAACGAGCGCACCGAACAGTTCCAGGAGCTGACCAAGGTTAGAGGCGAAATTGCTGATATTCAGCAAAAGCTTTCCGATTTGACTCAATCAGTTCATGACATTGAACTCCAAAATCACGAAAAGCGTCTGAACCTTGCGAACTTGGTTACCCGAGCACAAGAAGAGCTTGGACTGGATGAAGCGACACTGGTATCCGAATACAACCCAGAGAACTTGATTCCATCGAACGAGGAAGATGGTGAACCTGAAGTATTTGATCGCGCGAAGCAGTTCCAGCGCCTGAAGGAATCCGAGAAGCTACTTGAAAAGTTGGGCAGGGTAAATCCGCTAGCTCTAGAGGAGTTCTCCGCCCTCGAGCAGCGCCACAAGTTCCTAACTGATCAATTACAAGACCTAACTGAAACCCGCAAGGACTTGATCAAGATCATCCACGATCTAGACGAGAAAATGCAGGTCATCTTCAGTGACGCCTTCCAGGACACCAAGAAGGCTTTCGAAAAAGTCTTCCCAGTGCTGTTCCCGGGCGGAACTGGATCCATTTTCCTAACCGATCCAGATAACCTGCTCACCTCAGGACTGGAAGTTAACGTAAAGCCGGCCGGTAAGAAGATTGAAAGACTTTCCTTGCTATCTGGTGGAGAGAGATCGCTGGCGGCGGTAGCTCTCATGGTTTCGATTTTCAAGGCTCGCCCTTCGCCTTTCTACATCATGGATGAGGTTGAGGCTTCTTTGGACGACGCAAACCTTGGAAGACTTCTTTCGATCTTTGAGGACCTCAGGTCTAACTCACAGCTGATCATCATCACTCACCAAAAGCGCACCATGGAAATAGCGGATGCTCTTTATGGTGTTTCCATGAAGTCAGACGGTATTTCAGCTGTGGTTGGTCAGCGACTGCGTGAGAAGGCCGACGCCTAATGTCTAACATCTTCTTTTGGCGTAAAAAACGTGAAGAAGAAAAAGCGGAAGCAAATCAACCGGATGCAGCATCCGATTCCCAAGATCTAGTAGCTACCGAACTTCCAAAGCGAAATTCGAGAGCAGGTATCCGAAGTCTCTTTTCAAGAATCAAGTTTGACCTTGAGAGCCTTGAACAACTTGAAGAAATCCTCATTCAAGCCGACTTTGGAGTTGACTCCGCAGAAGCGATTGTTTTAGAAGTAAAAAAGATTGCTAAGTCCCAAGGCGCTCAGTCTGAGGCAGAGCTAAAAACGATTCTTGCTGGAGTGATTTGCGACAAGTTAGATTCCGAAAATAGAGCACTGAACCTTACAAGTGGCAAACTTCCGTATGTAATTTTGGTTGTTGGTGTAAATGGCGTTGGTAAGACTACGACGATTGGGAAGCTTGCCAGCTGGCTGACCCAAGGCAATTGGAAAGTTGTCCTTGGTGCAGCAGATACATTTCGTGCCGCAGCGGTTGATCAACTCGCAACCTGGGCAGATCGTGCCGGCGTGAAACTTGTTAGACCAAGTTCAGAAGGCCAAGACCCAGCATCGGTCGGATTTGAAGCGGTTGAGTACGCGGTTAAGACCGAAGCAGATGTTGTGATCATTGACACCGCGGGAAGATTGCAGAACAAGACAGACCTAATGGACGAGCTTTCAAAGATCAGAAGAGTTATTGAAAAGCAAGCCGAGATTGCAGAAGTGCTTCTGGTGCTGGATGCCACGACCGGACAAAACGGTCTCGTTCAAGCAAGAGCCTTTGCCGAGGCTATTTCGGTAACTGGAATTGCACTGACAAAGCTTGATGGCTCGGCGAAGGGCGGAATTGTCGTTGCAATTCAAAACGAACTTGCTATTCCAATCAAGTTAGTTGGGGTTGGCGAAGGGGTAGAGGACTTTGCGTTTTTTGACCCCGAAGAGTTCGCCAACGGTTTAGTGGCTTAGCCTAGAAATTGGAAGAGAGATAACAAGTGTTTGGAAACCTATCGGATCGCTTAGCCGAGACCTTCAAGGCTCTTCGCGGTAAGGGAAGACTAAGCGCTGCCGATATCGACGGAACTCTGAGGGAAATCCGCAAGGCGCTATTGGAAGCCGATGTTGCCCTAGAGGTAGTCAAGAACTTCATTAGCGCTATTCGTGAGCGAGCTCTGGGCGATGAGGTATCGGCTTCACTAAACCCTGCCCAGCAGGTTGTTCAGATCGTAAATGAAGAGCTAATCCAAATTCTTGGCGGCGAAGCAAGGAAGCTTCGCTACGGCAAGGTTTCACCAACCGTGATCATGCTTGCCGGTTTACAGGGTTCTGGAAAGACAACGCTGGCGGGAAAACTGGCCAAGTGGCTAAAAAGCGAAGGGGAGAACCCGCTACTAGTCGCTGCGGACTTGCAAAGGCCAAACGCTGTTGACCAGCTAAAGGTTTTGGGCCAGAAGGTGTCTGTCGAGGTTTACTCGCCCGAGGTTGGATCCGGGGTTGGAGATCCCGTAAAGGTTGCCAAGGACTCGATTGCTCACGCTAGATCCAAGGGCAACACGGTTGTGATCGTCGATACCGCGGGCCGCCTCGGCGTTGATCAAGAAATGATGAATCAGGCCAAGAAGATTCGTGATGCCATCAAGCCTGACGAGACACTTTTTGTCATTGACGCAATGCTTGGCCAAGACGCAGTAAATGTTGCCAAAGCCTTCGAAGATGGCGTTGGAATTTCAGCTGTCGTTTTGACCAAGCTTGATGGTGACGCCCGAGGTGGTGCGGCACTATCGGTAGCTTCGGTTACTGGCAAGCCAATCATCTTCTCGTCAACTGGAGAAGCCCTTGATGCCTTCGAGCCTTTCTATCCAGATCGAATGGCTTCTCGAATTCTGGATTTGGGAGACATCCTCACACTTATCGAACAAGCCCAGAAGCAGTTCGATGAGCAATCCGCATTGGAGATGGCCGAGAAGCTAGCCAAAGAGAACTTCACACTTGAAGACTTTTTGGAACAGATGCAGCAACTTCGAAAGATGGGTTCTTTGAAGTCAATGCTTGCCATGATGCCAGGGGCAGGCCAGATGAGACAACAGCTGGACAACATCGATGAAAAGGAAATTGATCGAACCGAGGCCATAATTCGGTCCATGACCCCGGTTGAAAGAACCAACCCAAAGGTTCTAAATGGCTCGAGAAGAACTCGAATCGCGAGAGGCTCTGGCATGAGCGTTACCGACGTGAATTCACTCGTGAATAGATTCGAGCAGGCCGCCAAAATGATGAAGACCGTGGCCAAGGGTGGAACACCTCAGATCCCAGGCATGCCAGCTGGCATTGGAGGCGTGGTGCCACGAAAGAAGGCTAAGGACTCCAAGAAAAAATCCGGTTCTAAATCGGGTAATCCAGCTAAGCGTGCTGAACAAGAGCAAGCCAGGGCAAATGGCCAAGGTTCAGCTCCATCTGGTGCTGGATCAGCCTTTGGAATCGGCAACTAGCTATCTTTGGCCATTTCTGGCAGACTAGAGAAGTTGCCTAGGCACCTGACCCTCTAACCAGGAGCCAAAAAGGCAAAACCATAGAGCTTGACTACCGAGTGTGCCCCCACGCTCACGGTTGATTGTTCGCCCCAATTCAAATAACAGGAGCATTGTGGCTGTAAAAATCCGCCTAAAGCGTCTCGGAAAACTCCGTACGCCTCATTACCGTATCGTCGTTGCCGACTCTAGAAAAAAGCGCGACGGTCGAGTCATCGAAGAAATTGGTCGTTACATCCCGACCGAGAACCCATCTTTTATTGAAGTAGATTCTGAGCGAGCTCAGTATTGGCTTGGCGTTGGTGCACAACCAACGGAGCAGGTAGAGGTCCTTCTTAAGCTCACCGGAGACTTCCAGAAGTCAAAGGGTGACAAAGATGCCAAGAACACCGTTCAGGTCAAAGCAGCTAAGCCAGTGTTTGAAAAAGACACTAAGAAGAAAGCTGTTCTAGTTCCGAAAGAAGAACTTGCTGCCAAGAAGGCAAAAGCCGAAGCTCCTGCTGAACCAGCAGCTCCTGCTGACGAAGTACCTGCCGAAGAGGCAGTTGTTGAAGCCGCGGTAGAGGCACCAGCTGTTGAAGAAGTTGTAGAGACTCCTGCAGCGGAAGTTACCGAAGCTCCTGCCGAGGAAGCTGCAGCAGAAGCTCCAGCAGAAGAAGCAAAGCCAGAGGCCTAATCAATAATGTTGGCCACTGCACTCGAGCACTTAGTTAAAGGCATTGTCGATAATCCTGACGATGCCTCGGTAACTGAACGCTCCAGCTCTAAAGGAGATCTCCTAGAGATTCACGTTCACCCAGATGATCTGGGCAGAGTAATCGGGCGCAACGGCAGAACAGCAAAAGCACTTCGCACTTTGGTCAACGCACTTGCAGATGGCAAGAAAATTCGCGTTGATGTGGTGGACGGTGACTTCTAGTAAGACCAAGCTACGAGTCGGAAGGCTCGTTAAAGCCCATGGTCTAAAAGGAGCTCTCAAGCTAGAGCTATATACCGACAGCCCAGATCAACGATTTCGTGCTGGCCAGGAGCTAGAACTTCAGGTTCCAGAAACCTCCGAATGGTTTGGAAAAACAGTGAAGGTAGCTGAGCTTCGCTTTTATAACCAGTCCCCAGTTTTGTTTCTCGAGGGCATTCAAGACCGCAGTCAAGCCGAGACCCTAGTCAAGGCAATCTTGCTAATCGAAACCGACCTTGAGCAGCTTCCGGAAGATCCTGAAGCTTGGTACGACCATCAGCTTGTTGGCCTGACAGCGCTAGTTGGGGAAGAGGTGGTTGGAAAAGTGATTCGAGTAGATCATCTTCCAGCTCAAGATCTTTTGGCCATCGAAACTTTCAACGGTGAGGTGCTGGTGCCTTTTGTGAAGCAAATCGTCCCTTCAGTTGATATTCAAAAAGGCCAAATTGTTCTAACCCCTCCGGCCGGGCTTTTTGAGATCAATCTTCCAGGTGGTGACTCTGATGAGAATTGATGCCATCAGTATTTTTCCTGACTTTTTTCGGGTGCTAGATATTTCGTTGCTGGGTAAAGCCCAAGAACAGTCACTTATTCAGTTCAAGGCCCACGACCTAAGAGCGTTCACCGAGGATAAGCATCGAACAGTAGATGACACCCCGTTTGGTGGTGGAGCCGGAATGCTCATGAAGCCAGAGCCATGGGGCTTGGCTTTGGATTCGGTGCTTACAGAAAACAGTGTTGTGGTTTTTCCTTCACCTGCTGGTGCGCCATTCACGCAAGCTACCGCGAGGGAGCTTTCGGGTAAGGAGCATCTAGTGTTTGCCTGCGGGCGCTACGAGGGCATTGATCAAAGAGTTTTGGAATACGCCGGAAGCCGCGCAGAAGTGCGCGAAATTAGCCTTGGTGATTATGTGCTGAACGGTGGCGAGGTTGCTGCGGTTGCGGTGATCGAGGCGATTGCGCGACTCATACCTGGAGTTATCGGCAATGCGCTTTCTTTGGATGAGGAATCACACAGCGAAGGCTTGTTGGAATACCCGAGTTACACCAAGCCAGCTAGCTGGCGAGGTATGGATGTTCCTGAGGTGCTACTAAGTGGCAATCACGCCGAGATCGCCAAGTGGCGCAGGGAGCAAGCTATAGAAAAGACCCGAAGAATCAGGCCAGATCTAATCGATTAGTTACCAATTGCCTAGGGGTCGAAACTGTGGCAATATGGAGGTTCGCCTCCAGTAATGGGCTCTGCCGCAGGGGAGATAGGGCGAAGCAAAAACCCAACATAACCGTTTTTGACCTGCGTGCTAAAAACAGGAAGCGACACAAAATGCACATCTTAGATTCAGTAGACAAAGCCTTACTAAAAACTGATGTTCCAGACTTTCGGGTCGGTGACACCGTAAAGGTTCACGTAAACATCATTGAAGGTTCCAGGTCTCGTATTCAGGTTTTCCAGGGAATCGTTATTCGTCGTTCCGGTGAAGGTGTTCGCGAAACTTTTACTGTTAGAAAAGTAAGCTTCCAAGTTGGTGTTGAAAGAACTTTCCCAATCCACTCTCCAATCATCGACAAGGTTGAGCTTGTTTCAAAGGGTGCTGTTCGCCGTGCGAAGCTTTACTTCTTGCGTGATCTACGAGGCAAGAAGGCAAAGATTCGCGAAAAGCGCGAAAACGTCTAAAGGTCTTAAGGGGACACGCTTAGCGTGAGTGAAGAGCTATCGCTTGGTGACCCAATGCGACCAAGGAAGAAAAAGCTCAGTCGAGGAAACAACCGACGTCGCAAAAGTAAGAATGTATTCGTTGCATTCTTTATCGACCTAATTGTTGTTATTGGTGCTGCCTTAGTTCTTTCACTGCTAATCAAGTCCTTCCTTATTCGTTCTTTCTTTATCCCCTCCGGGTCTATGCTGGAAACCCTTCAGATTGATGACCGCATAATCGTGAATCAATTAACTCCGGCTTTGTATCCAATAGAACGCGGTGACGTCGTAGTTTTCAAAGACCCAGGCGGCTGGCTAGGGCCAGACGTGTCTGGGCCAACTGACCCACTGGTTGTTTCTGTTGATTGGTTTCTTTCAGCTTTTGGCATCACTGCACCAGATAGCAAGCAGCACTTAGTCAAAAGAGTCATCGGCATAGCCGGGGACAAAGTTATCTGCTGTGATGCTGATGGTAAAATCACAATCAATGGTGTGCCAATAACTGAGTCTTACATAAGCTCTGGACAGTCCCCATCAGCTATTGAATTTGAAATCGAAGTGCCTCCTGGATCGCTTTGGGTAATGGGAGATAATCGCGGAAATAGCGAGGACTCTCGCTTTCACGGTGATCTTCCAAGCAAAGGCTTCGTTTCAACAGAGTGGGTCGTCGGCAGAGCTATGGTGATCAGCTGGCCATTTGAGAACTGGACCTGGTTGGATAACTACCCCGATGTCTTCAAAAACATTCCCAAGCCTTGATTCTGAACGTCGAATCTTTGAGCGAGGCAACCGCTTCGTAATTGGAATCGATGAAGTCGGAAGAGGAGCAATCGCAGGGCCAGTAGCCGTCGGTGTGAGCCTGATTGACAAAACCAATCCTGCTTTGGAATCTTGGCCGCAGAAGCTGCAGGACTCGAAGCTAATGACTCCAAAATCTAGAAGCGAGATCGCTTCGTCACTTATTGACTGGGTCAGTGCTTACGCCGTTGGATTTAGTACCAACAAAGAAATTGACGAACTTGGCATTTCGGAAGCCTTACGGCTGGCAGCTGGGAGCGCTCTTGATGAGCTATTCAAGGATGCTAAAACCCGAAAGACCATCGCTGAAGATGGCGCAGTGATCTTGCTGGATGGATCACAGAATTGGCTAGGAAAAGTGTCTTACGGACTCGATGTTCAGGTTCAGGTAAAAGCAGATACCAACTGCGTTAGTGTTGCCGCCGCGGCGGTCTTGGCCAAAGTCACCCGAGACTCACTGATGCAAGAGCTAGATACGCAAAACCCGGGTTACGGGCTAGCCGGGCACAAGGGTTACGCCTCGGCTGCGCACATTGCTGCCTTGAGAGCCCTTGGTCCAACAGATATCCACCGAGTGACTTGGCTGACTAGGATTCTGGCCTAGGGCTGGAATAGAATAAAGGCCAGATGGAAGAAAACGAATATGAAGACTACGACAGACAAGCTGAAGTCGCGCTTTACCGCGAATATCGGGATGTTGTTGGAACCTTCAAATATGTAATTGAGACTGAGCGTAGGTTTTACCTCGCCAATGACGTCGAACTCAAAAGAGTCGACACCCCAAATGATTTCTACTTCGAGCTGACCATGAGTGACGTCTGGGTTTGGGACATTTACCGAACCGACAGATTCATCAAGTCCGTAAGAGTCCTTACCTTCAAAGACGTCAACGTCGAAGAGCTATCAGGCAAAGCATACGAGCTACCCAAAGAACTGGCAGTCGGCGAGTAGTTTCTCCACAGCTCTAGTTTTTTCAAACATCCCAAGCTAGCTTCTTGGAATAGTTCTTCCATGCCAATCCTCAGTGATCTAGAACTACACGAACTCACCCACAGCTTTCAACAGAGCTCCTATTCAACTAAGCGAGCCCTAGACCTAGTCGCGGCAGCTGCTATCAGCGTCGTTACTGAGCCAGGCGATCGAATGGCAGGAGCGCTAGCCAAAGCGTTAGGAACTCAAGGATTACTTCAGCTTCTGATTGATGGCTTTGAGCCTGCGAGAGTTCTTGAAGCTGTGCATCAGGTAAGAGCGACTGATTACCTGACAGAGATCTTTGGTGATCTACCAGGAACAATAAGTGACTCGAGGCAACGCTGGCTTCCACGATTTTCCAAGCAGTCGGTAGTGAATGTGTTTCAGAGAGCAAAGCAGCTAGATCTTTCCTTGTTGCTGCGAGGTGACGATGACTGGCCAAGCGGATTGAATGATCTAGAAGAAGGTGCGCCAGCGCTCATTTTTGCCCAGGGAAACTACAAGTTACTTGGCCGGCTAGCTAAGGCAGTATCAATTGTTGGCTCAAGAGCTTGCACCGAATACGGTGCAAAAGTCACTGCAAAGTTAGTTTCCGAACTTGCATTTCATAAGCGCCTAACCGTATCCGGGGGAGCCACCGGAATAGATAGTCACGTTCATAGCCACAGCCTAAGAAACTCGCTACCGACGGTTGCAGTTATGGCAGGAGGGCTAGATCGAAAGTACCCAAGTTCAAATTCAAAGCTCTTTCAAGCTATTGCCAGAAACGGCGTTTTGATTGCAGAGCTAGCTCCGGGGGTAGCGCCAACTCGTTGGCGCTTTTTGCAACGCAACAGATTAATCGCAGCTCTTACCCCAACAACCGTTGTTATTGAAGCTGGAATTCGCTCGGGCTCGATACGCACAGCAAACAATGCCATCGAACTATATCGGGAACTGTTTGCAGTTCCTGGCCCGCTGACATCAGCTTCCTCCGCTGGAACAAACTCTCTGATCGCCGAAGGAAAAGCTAAAGCCTTGATTGACACCAAATTGATTACCTCCGAAGTTATCGAGCCAGCAAGATTTCAAGACGGCTCCGCATTGATGGTGCGAGCTCAAGATGCACTTCGAGACCTCAGGCAAGCAACGGGTGAGCAGATTGCCAAAGCTGCCGGGCTCACGCTGTTTGAGCTAAATCTGGCTTTGGAAGAACTGAAAGCTCGGAATCAACTGAGGGTGGTTCAAGATTCTTTAGGGTCGCTCCATTACGCTTTGAAATATGCCAACAGAGCTTGAATACCTTCGCGATCAGTTCAGCCTTGAACTAGAAAACGGCAAAGGCTTTTCTCCAAATACGGTCAAGGCCTACATCTCTGACGTAACGGATCTGTTCGAATTCATGGAGTCAAAGAAGCAATCAGAAATTCAGGACATCGATCTGGAGCTAGTTAGAGAGTGGCTCTGGCGGGTGAGTGAAAAGGGTTTAGCGAAGACAACTCTGGCTCGAAAGAGTGCCGCGGTTAGGGCCTTCACTGCCTGGTTATTCAAGAATGAGAAACTTGAAATCGACCCCGGCCTCAAACTTCGATCACCCAAAGCTTCCAGGACGCTACCCAAGGTTCTCTCCCGCGAGGCGATGTCTGGAATTTTTGATGTTCTTGAGCCTCTTGCCAGCAAGGACAATCCAACCGGGATGAGTGATTTGCTGATGGTGGAGATTCTCTACGGTAGCGGTATTCGGGTCAGCGAGCTGGTGGGCCTAAACCTTGATGACATTGACTACGGCAGAAAGATTCTTCGAGTTACCGGTAAAGGTAACAAACAGCGGATGGTTCCATACAGTGATCCTGCTGGTGACGCACTAGCCAAATGGATTCGCGAGGGAAGAAATCAGTTTGTCAATGAGACCAGTGGTAATGCGCTGTTGATCAGCTCAAGAGGAAAGCGAATTGGTGTTAGACAGGTTTACGCTTTGGTAGCTGGTCTATTGGCGGACACAGCGGTGGGCGCTGCCGGCCCACACGCTCTTAGGCACAGCGCAGCCACGCACTTGCTTGATGGCGGGGCAGATCTTCGAGCAGTTCAAGAGCTTCTTGGCCACTCTTCGCTAGCGACCACACAGATTTATACCCACGTCTCGGTTGACCGCTTGAAACAGGGTTACCTAAAGGCCCACCCGCGGGCTTAGCCAGGTTCAATCCAGGGTAGAAGCCTTGAGGGTGCAAGCTCTCCCGTGAACCAAAGAGGCGAAAGATATTCACCGTTTCTTCTTGTTGAAAAGTGAAGACAGAAAGTATTTGCGCAGTGCTGTAGATAGTCCTGATCCGCTTCACATACTTCCGCAACTAATTCGCCAGCTGCTACTTCTTGACCTACAACCAATGAACTGCAAACTGGCTCATACGAGCTAACAAGATTTCCTTCGTGCGACAAACTAAGAACTGGTCTGTCGACCACCTTCCCTACAAAACTCACTGTGGCATCCGCCGGTGCGAAAACTCCTTGCCCAAGGGTTACTTGGTAGTCGACGCCGCGATGACCTGGTCCATAGGCCGTCTCGGGGGATCGGTAGCTATTGACAAGTTCCGAGCCAACAACTGGAGAGACCCAGGCTGGCTGGTTGCCAAGACTCGGGGAGGGCACCAACCAGGTCACACTAATTGTCAAAAAGCCTGCAAGCTGGAGCACAGCAATCTTTTGGGGTTCAATCACCTCTCTAATGTGCTTGATTGACGAGCGTATTGGCTTAGGGCTGAGCAATCTGGGGAAAACTCGGGCTGGCAGGAGGCGATTGTGGGCTGGTATGCTTGGGGTTAGCGGCATTCTCGCTAAAAATCTTTGATTTTGAGATGTCGACTTCGCGTGCCGACCAAGATGGTTCTCACTCAGTGGCCCTAACGGGCTTGTGAGAAAAATCCGGCACCAGGGGTCATTGGCAACCGCCAATAACCATTAACTGAGTGGGCGCTTAATCGCGCCGAAAGGAAGTTCGACTCATGTCAGTCGTAACCACCCGTCAGCTGCTAGACAGCGGCGTACACTTTGGGCACCAGACCAGACGCTGGAACCCGAAGATGAAAAGATACATCCTCACCGATCGTTCTGGAATCTACATCATCGATTTGCAGCAGTCGCTTGCAATGATCGACAAGGCCTACGAGTTCGTGAAGAACACCGTTGCAAACGGTGGCTCAGTTCTTTTCGTGGGAACCAAAAAGCAGGCTCAGGAAGCTATCATGTCCGAGTCATTGCGTGTTGGCCAGTCATACATCAACCAGAGATGGCTGGGTGGACTACTAACTAACTTCCAGACTGTTGGCAAGAGACTTGCTCGCATGAAGGAACTAGAGACCATGGACTTTAATGACGCATCGAAGTCTGGACTAACAAAGAAGGAACTTCTTATTCTTCGCCGTGAGAAGGACAAGCTAGAAAAGTCCCTCGGTGGTATCAGAAACGTAACCAAGACCCCTTCGGCTATTTGGGTAGTTGACACCAACAAGGAGCACCTTGCAATCACAGAAGCTAGAAAACTTGGAATTCCTGTTATCGGAATCCTTGACACTAACTGTGATCCAGACGATGTAACCTACGGAATTCCTGGAAACGATGACGCTATTCGTTCCATTCAGCTACTAACTCGTATCATTGCGGACGCAGTTGCCGAGGGACTAATTGCTCGTCACTCCAAGCCAGAAGCCGAAGCTGAGCCACTTGCCGAATGGGAGCGCGAGCTACTAGAGCAGGGCAACAAGACTGAGGCGGCACCACAAGAAGAGGCAAAGGCGTAATCATGGCTAACTACACTGCTGCCGACGTAAAGGCGCTTCGCGAAAAATCCGGAGCCGGAATGATGGACTGCAAGGGCGCGTTAGACGAGGCCGATGGCAATCCAGAAAAGGCTTTTGAGCTTCTTCGCCTAAAGGGTCTAAAGGGTGTTACCAAGCGCGAGGGAAGAGCAACCAGCAACGGCTTAGTTGTTGCCAGGGTTTCCGGTGGAACCGGTTACTTGCTTGAGCTTGCCTGCGAGACTGACTTCGTAGCGAAAGCAGAGCGCTTTGTTGCCCTTGGCGAAAAGATTGCTGACGCAATCGTTGCAGCCGGAGCCAAAGATCTAGCGACTTCACTAGCTGCCCCACTAGATGGCAAGACCGTTGCCGAGGCAATCAACGACGAAGCTGCCATCTTGGGTGAAAAAGCGGAACTTCGCAGAGCGGCTGTTATTTCAGACGTGGCTGTTGACGCCTACCTACATCGCACCTCAAAGGACCTTCCACCTCAGGTGGGAGTGCTAGTTGCGTTCGATGGAAATGCTGAAACGGCACACGATGTTGCAGTTCACATTGCAGCGTTTAGCCCATCGGTTCTTTCTCGCGATCAGATCTCGGAAGAGACCGTTGCTACCGAAAGACGAATCGCTGATGAGACTGCCCGCAACGAAGGTAAGCCAGAAGCAGCACTTGCAAAGATTGTTGAGGGAAGAGTAAACGGCTTCTTCAAGGAAAACGTTTTGCTAGAGCAAGACTTTGCAAAGGACAACAAGCTAAGCGTCCAGAAGGTCTTAGACCAGTCCGGAACCAAGGTTTCTGCCTTTGTACGCTTCAGAGTTGGAGCCTAAGTAACTTGAACCAGACAAAGACTCGGCCCAATAGGGCTGAGTCTTTTTCTTTGCTCGCCTAGACTAGTACTGAACCTTGGAGGATTGCCTTGCCACAGAAAAAACGCAGAGTGTTGCTGAAACTATCTGGAGAAGCATTTGGCGGCGGCACAGTTGGAGTGAACCCGGATGTGGTTGCATCCCTTGCAAAAGAAATTGCAGAAGGTGCTAAAACTACTGAGGTAGCAATCGTTGTTGGAGGAGGAAACTTCTTCCGCGGTGCAGAGCTTTCCCAAAGAGGCATGGATAGATCCAGAGCCGACTACATGGGAATGCTTGGAACCGTGATGAACGCACTAGCACTTCAAGACTTCTTGGAACAGGCTGGGGTTGACGTTCGGGTGCAGTCAGCAATTAGCATGGCGCAGGTTACCGAGCCCTACATCCCACTTCGAGCCATGAGGCATCTTGAAAAAGGAAGAGTTGTAATCTTTGGTGCCGGTGCCGGTCTGCCATACTTCTCAACCGACACCGTTGCTGCCCAGCGAGCCCTCGAAATAAAGGCCGATGAGGTCCTGGTCGCCAAAAACGGCGTCGACGGTGTCTACTCCGCAGACCCCAATAAAGATTCTGGCGCCAAGAAAATAGACAACATCACCTATCAGGACGCACTTGTGCAGGGTCTGAAAGTAGTTGATGCAACCGCCTTTTCCCTCTGCATGGACAACAAGATGCCGATGAGGGTGTTTGGAATGCAGGGTAAGTCAAATGTGACCGATGCCATCAAGGGCAAGAAAATCGGCACTAGCGTAACTGCCTAGTTTTGAAAGAAAGATGAACAGAAAATGATCGATCAAATCCTGAAAACTAGCGCTGAGAAGATGGATAAAGCCCTCGAATCAGCGAAGGACGACTTTGCTACGGTGCGAACCGGAAGAGCCAACCCACAGCTGTTTCAGAAGATCATGGTCGACTACTACGGAACCATGACACCGTTGGCTCAGCTTGCATCGCTTCAGAACCCTGAGGCCAGAACCATCGTGATAACCCCCTACGACAAGAGCGCCCTTGGAGCTATTGAAAAAGCTGTTCGTGACGTTCCAAACCTCGGAGCCAATCCAACGAACGATGGAAATCTCATCCGCGTTAGCCTTCCAGAGCTCACCGAAGAGCGCCGCAAGGAGTTTGTCAAGCTGGTGAAGACCAAGGCTGAGGACCACAGGGTTTCGGTTCGAAACATTCGGCGCAAGGGCAACGATGATCTAGAGGCTATAAAAAAAGATGGTCAGGCAGGCGATGACGACATCGCTAGAGCCGAGAAAGAACTTGACACTATCACCAAAGCACACGTCGATGCCATCGACGACGCACTAAAGCGTAAAGAAGCCGAACTGCTAGAGGTGTGAAGATTGTCAAAAGTTAGTGCACCACAGGGGAGGTCACTTTCCAAATCTGTTGCAGTTGGATTATTGCTAGCTGCAATATTCTTGGCTTCACTCTTGCTATACAAAGAGTTGTTTATCGTATTTCTGTCCATCTCTACCGCCATCGGTGCTTGGGAACTTTCTACTGCACTCAGAGAAAAAAAGTGGTACGTCCCTAGGGTCCCAGCGGTTGTTGGCTCGGTGCTGATCATGCCAGCCACCTATTTTGGTGGTCCGGCGATTCAGTGGCTAGCAAGCATTGCTATCGTTGCGGCATTGATTGCTTGGCGCACCGTTCATCTTCTTTTTGAAAGACGTAAAGCTAACTTCCAAACTCTAAAGCGAACGGTGCGGGATTTTGGCGCGGCGGCATTCCTGGTGATTTACCTACCACTCACTCTGAGCTTTGGGATGCTCCTGCTACGCCAAGACGATGGGCATTGGTGGGTCTTGGCCTTTGTCACAACGGTTGCTCTAATCGACTCCGCTGGCTACCTATTTGGTCGAATTTTTGGCAAGAACAAGCTAGCTCCGGGAGTTAGCCCGAAGAAAACTTGGGAAGGTTTAGCAGCATCCATAGTGATTGGAACGATATCCGCCGTCTCATTTACTGTCTTCGTGCTTGGCGGGGCGTGGTGGGTTGGAATAATCCTTGCGGCAGCACTTATCCTGGCCGCAGTATTTGGCGACCTTGCTGAGTCTTTGATTAAACGTGACTTGGGAATTAAGGACATGTCCACCTGGCTTCCAGGACATGGGGGAATGATGGATCGATTAGATTCAATGCTGCCTTCCTCCTTGATGACTTACTTGGTGATGGTGGTGTTCTTTGGCTGAGTCAGCGAGGTTCGCGGTTGTCTCGGGAAGGGGGTATAGCCCTAAGCAAGTTGACGCACTTTTCGATCTTGCCAAGCAACAATACGAGAACCCAAATTTAGTGCTAGTAAGAGCATCAGATCTTCGTGGCTTGAGACTTAATTTAGTGCGCGGAGGATATGCAACAAACCAGGTTGACGCCGCTTTGGATAATCTCGAAGATCATTTCATATCAGCTGAAGTCGCGGCCTTTCGAGAACGTTTTGGGGATGAAGAATTAGCCAAGCGCTACACGGAGCTTAGGGATACTCTGATACCAAGGCTCAAGCGGGAACCCACTCAGCGCTTCGCTAAAGTGTCGATACTCGCAAGAGGATATGACAAAAAGAAAGTCGATGATCTCTGTGATCAACTACTTGCCCACTTTGATGGAACTAGCAAGCTAAAAGTTGGCGACTTAAGAAGA
>JBIJBA010000036.1:0-9491 GCA_044345455.1 Rhodoluna sp. | reverse complement strand
TCTCTAACCCTGCGCTCTCTAGCGGGGGATATGCGCCGCGAATTAGCTAGCGGATCGGGGGATGCGCTCGAGCTTGCGATGGGACTTGCCAGGTTAGCCTCGGCTAATGTTCCAGGAACTGACCCATCAAGTTGGTATGGCCTATTGCCAATCTCCACCGAGGAGCCGCTCACGGATCTAGCTACTGATTTGGTTCCGGTTAGACCTTCTCAGCTTGATAGCTATCTAAGGTGTCCGCTGCACTGGTTCTTGCAAAACCATGGCGGACGGACAGACTCCTTCTCTGCGTCTCTTGGAACTTTGGTTCATGAGGTCTTCGAGCTCAGCAGATCTTCTGACAGGGCAGAATTACAAAAACTTACCGACTCACGCTGGCACAGTCTCGAATTTGAAGCGGACTGGTTGGAAGATCTAGGGAAACGACGTGCCAACAAGATGCTGGGTAACTTGGCTAGCTATTTGAAACAGTTTGAAGATAAGGGCTCAGTTGTGTTAGGCAGGGAGCAAAACTTCCGCTTTGAGTTTGATCACGTAAGAGTGCAGGGTCAGGTGGACCGAATCGAACAGCATGAAAATGGCACCATCATGATTGTTGATCTAAAGACCGGTAACCAAGCCCCGTCTGAAGCTGACACCGCAACTAACCCGCAGCTAGCGCTATACCAAATGGCGCTTTTGGAAGCTGGTTTCGAGCAAATTGGCAAGATAAACGAAGATCAGCTAGCAGGAGCGAAGTTACTAATTGTCAGTGGAGACAACTACACCGAACGCTCACAACCGGCAATGACAAAAGAAACTTCAGCAAATTTCAAGAAGTTACTTCTGGAAACAACTCAGGGAATGGCAAAACAGGTTTTTATAGCGCAGCTTTCTAACCACTGCGAGGCAGACCGCGAATACGGAACCTGCAAGCTTCATCTAACTAGGGCGGTGTCCTATGTTGGCTAAGTACTCGGCGGCTGAGATATTCAAGGTTGTAAAAGGTAGGGAGCTTTCCCAGGAAAAAATCGACGCAATCGAACAAGCCTCCCTTGATTCGCCAAGCCTGGTTGTTGCTGGGGCTGGAAGTGGCAAGACTGAATTGCTTGCCGTGAGGGCTCTTTGGCTGGTGGCAAACGGCTTTGCAAGGCCCGAGCAGATTTTGGGCCTTACTTTCACTAAAAAAGCTGCTACCGAACTATCAAAAAGAATCTACGAATCGCTATTGAAGCTTCGTGATTCGAGTTTCTGGCCAGAGGATCTGGAGTTTGATTTTCAAGCGCCTACTATTTCTACCTACAACGCTTTTGCCAACCAAGTCTTTCGCGACAACGCCCTAGCGCTGGGCTACGAGTCAGATGCCACGCTGATAAGCGAAGCATCTGCTTTTCAGCTGGCTCGCGAGGTCTGCGTTCGTTACGGCTCGGATGTTTCGGGAACGCTAAGCGATCTAGAGCTAAATATCGATTCATTGGTTGAAAAAGTTATCGAGTTAGCCAGAGCTCTAAATGACAACGGCCAAACCGCTGGCAACCTACAAAGCGAAATTGCGCGAACCGTTGATCACATCTCCAGGCTTCCCAAAAAAGCCGGTGAGGAGGTCACTTCCAGATTTGCTTATGTCGACACAATCGTTGAGGACCTAAAGCCAGCACCGTTGATTGCAGAGCTTGCCGAGATTTTCCAGAAGGAAAAGAAACTGCGTTCCATGGTTGATTACTCCGACCAGGTGGCACTTGCTCTTCGGGCAGTTACCGAGTTCCCAGATACTGCAACCAGTATTCGCGAGAGCTTTAGCCAGGTAATGCTCGATGAATATCAAGACACTTCTGTGCTACAAACCAGGTTGCTGGCAACCCTGTTTGCAAAACGATCAGTGTTTGCGGTGGGGGATCCGAACCAGTCCATCTATGGCTGGCGCGGAGCAAGTGCTTCAAACCTTGACGAGTTCGGTATTGATTTTGGAGCCGCCAAGAACTTTAGCCTTAGAACCAGCTGGCGTAACCCGATTCAAGTTTTAGAAAAAGCTAATGAGATCTCAGCGCCCCTTGCCAAACAGGCCAGCTTTGAAATTCCAAAGCCTCTGGAGCATCGAGTGCTGCCTGTAAAACTTCAGGCCATGCCTGATGCGCCAAACGGTGAAGTGCAGGTGCGCTTTTTAGAAACCATCGAGCAAGAGGCGCAAGCAATTGCAGAGTGGTTCAAGCCAGTACTTGCCAAAGGTTCGAGCTGTGCGGTGTTGATGCGCAAGCGCTCAGCTATGGCCCTATTTGTTGAGACACTGCAGTCCAATGGCATTGAAGTAGAGGTAGTTGGACTCGGCGGATTACTGGAACTACCCGAAATTGTTGATCTGGTATCTGCTTTGAAGGTTATTCAACGGGTAGATGCTGGAAGCGAGCTAATCAGATTGCTTACCGGGGCAAGATGGCGCATTGGGGCAAAAGACATAGATCGACTCTTTGTAATTGGAAGAAAACTTTCTGGCCCAAGGCAAGAAGGTGTATTCCGCCAAGAACTGACCATTGTTGAAGCTCTCGACGAGGTAACCAGCGAGAGCCTTGAGCTTCTGTCTGAGTTTTCCGCAGAGTCGCTAAGGCGATTGCGTGATGCGGCTACCTTGTTTAGAAACCTTCGGTCGGCAACATCACTACCTTTGGCAGACTTTGTTCGGCTGGTTGCCGAGGAGCTTTGGTTAGATATCGAGCTTCGAGCCAACCCAAAGCTAAAAAACCCGATGGCCCAACTCGAGTCCTTCTATGAAACAGTTGCTGGGTTTGGCCAAGCTAGCGCAGCTTCACAACTTGGAGCGTTTTTGAACTGGCTTGACTATGCCGCAAAGAGGGAGAGATTTGAACTACCCAAGTCCAACCCGGCAGCTGGTGTGGTGCAAGTGCTGACAGTTCACGCGGCCAAGGGTTTGGAATGGGATTATGTTGCGGTTCCAAATCTTGTTGAAGATGACTTTCCAAGCAAACCGCGATCAATTTCCGGTTGGCTTTCTGGAGCGGAGCTACCTTATCCGCTTCGAGGAGATGCTAGATCATTACCGGTTTTTGACTACGAGGCAACTAGAACACAGAATGATATCAAAGCAGCCAAAGATCAGTTTCGCGCAGACAACAAGGAGCACCAACTTCGCGAGGAGTATCGTCTCATCTATGTTGCAATTACGAGAACTAAGCAAGCACTACTACTCACCGGTTCCTATTGGAAACCAGGGAACACTGGATCTAGAAAACCCTCGCGCTTTCTAGAGCAGTTAGCCGGTGAAGGTTTTGAGTTTCCGGAGATTAACAGCCAAGCAAATCCTCTTGACCTGGCACCAAAAACAGCCAGTTGGCCACTTGATCCCGTGGGTGAGAAGCACGCAAGTGTTTTGAAACAAGCGGCCGAGAAAGTTCAGCAGGCGACAAAGCAGTTAGCTGATTCAGCAAGTGATACAACACAAAGCAGCGTGCAAGAAGAAATTGACTTGTTACTGAAAGAACAAGATGATCGAATTGCTCGGTTGTCGGTTGTTGATCTGCCGGTTCGAATACCAGCATCTAGGTTTAAAGAGTTCGTGAAGGATGTTGACGCAATTGCTGCCAAGTACCTAAGGCCCACCCCGTCAAAGCCATACCGCGCAACTCGAATCGGAACGCAGTTTCACTCTTGGGTTGAAGACTTTTTGGTGGCCGAGATTGACCAGACAAGTTCTACCGCGGTTAGCGAACTGGCAGAGATATTCAAAAACTCTAGATTTGCAAACCTCAAGGATTCGGAAATCGAATTAGAAATCAACCTGACCCAAGGCGTGAACACTTTTGTTTGCAAGCTAGATGCGGTTTTCAAAGTGGGGACCCGCTTTGAAATAGTGGACTGGAAAACTGGCTCGCCTCCAGAATCTAAGGAGCAGGAGCAGGAAATGATTTTGCAGTTGGCGCTTTATCGGTTTGCTTACTCGAAGCTTAGAAATGTTCCAGTTGACCAAATTGATGTTTGTTTCTATTTTGTTGGTGACAACACGGAGCTAAGACCTGAGGGTGTTCCGGAGCCAGCAGAGCTTATGAAGCTTTGGGAAAAGCTATTTGTTTAGAACAATTCGTCGTTTTTAACGGGGTTCGAAGTTGCTTGTTCTGCGCGGCGTTGCTGAGCAATTTCGGTAGCTAGCGGGGCAGCGGCAATCCGTTCTGCTTTTCCTGATTCAACTTCTTCGGTGAGCACCAAAAGCATTCCCACGGCGTCTTCGATGATCTCTTGGCTGCCTTGCGAGTAACCGTGCAGTAGCCATCTGGCAAGTTCTAGCTCGCTATACAAAAGTGCTCGTGACCATAGGTTTACATCGGCACCAGGTCTAGCTTCGAAGTAGCGAGCGATCAGGCCCTTGGCAAGATCAGTTGTCGCTCCACCTAATACCCAAGCAAGGTCTTCGGCTGGATCAGAAATTCTAAGTCCGCTCCAATGCAGAACTCCGGATACTTTGCCATCAAGTTCTAGAACGCTGTGACCGTTGATTGCACCGTGCACCACGGTTGGCTGGTAGCGGAACATGCTGGAATCTTCCAAAGCAGTTTCCCAACGCTGCAACAGAATTGGTGGAACTTTGCCTGTTTGGGCAGCCCGGTCCAATTCCATGATGCGGTACTTCAGGTTTTGCTGTGGGTCGAGTTCTGGGAATCCAGATTTCTGCACCAATTGGTGTGGCAGGTTGTGAATCGCGGCAATCGCAAAGGCAATGCTGGCAGTTAATCCAGAAACTGGATCTACCCGGGATAGCTCAATTGAATTTCCATATACAAAGTCAAAAACCAGGGCACGCTGACCATCAGAGTCCTTAGTGTCTCCGACCAGTTGTCCAATTTGAAAAGGAAGATTTTGTCGCACTAGGGACGAAAAGCACTTTAGGGCTCTAATCTCAGCTTCGAGTTCTGTGCCAGCGGTTGGGCTGTTTGCCATCCGAACCACGAAGTGTTCGCCACTCTTGGCGGTTAGTAGAGCTGCATCGAAAGCACCTGATTGTCCAGCGTCCAAGTGCTTGACCTGTGCGAAGTCAAACTGCGGAACTGCGTCTTTAGCCAGTGCCGCTAAAATCAAGGGTGATCTAGCCATAAATTTAGGTTAGACAACATTGCCCAATCTATTCAGTATCGCCACGCGAGGATAAAGTGACCGAAATCAAGCTCCCACCCCTTGCTCGCTGGGAGCTCGATAGAGACTACTTATCTAGGTCAAGACCTGAGCTATTCGATGAGCTCTGGAGTCTCGAGACTACCCGCGTACTTGCGATGCATCGCGGAAGAGTTCTCCTAAGAGCTGATTCTGAAACACCAAAGCTGAATCTCATGCCAGTAGATCAAGTCCCCACAGCTAACCTCCGGGTCTACCTGGGAAAAACCACATCGGCAACCTCACATGAGGCAAACGGGGCCGCAATTGTTCTGGCAATTGTTAACGAGAACTCTGCGAACCAGATTGAACCCGATGGTTCGAAATGGATTGGTCTTCGAAGCCTCGGCGCAGAGCTATCTGATCGAGATGCTGGATTGTTTACTCAAGCTTTGGCGCTTTATAACTGGCATGAAACCAACCAGCACTGTCCTAAGTGTGGGACACCGACAGTTATCGAACAGGGCGGCTGGGCCAGACGATGCTTCAAAGACAATAATGAAATCTTTCCGCGCACCGATCCAGCAATCATTGTTGCAATAACTGATCAGCAGGATCGAATCTTGCTTGGATCTCAAAGCACCTGGGAACACAATCGCTGGTCTGTTCTTGCCGGTTTTGTTGAGGCCGGGGAGTCTTTAGAAGCCGCCGTAGTTCGGGAGATGAAAGAGGAGTGTGGCCTGGAGGTATTTGACATCCAGTATCTATATTCACAAAGCTGGCCGTTTCCGCAGTCACTCATGCTCGGCTTCAACGCCAAGGCCGACTCAAGCATCGAGTACTTACCCGATGGAGAGGAAATCGTAAAGCTTCGCTGGTTCTCTAGAGCGGAAATAAAAGCCGAGGCAAAATCACTTTTGCTACCGGGTGATTCCACTATCTCTAGATCTCTAATTGAGCTTTGGTACGGTTTTGCGATTGACTCAGCGATTGAAGAAGCAAAAAATGGCCAACAGTAGCGCGGAGCAGATTCTAGAGGGACTAGATCAAAATCAAAAAGTTGCCGCTCAATCGCTAGTTGGCCCGACAGTTATATTGGCCGGTGCCGGAACTGGAAAAACTAGAACAATTACTCACCGGATTGCCTATGGAATTGCTACTGGACACATCGCTGCCAATCGCGTGCTCGCACTTACCTATACAAATCGCGCAGCGGGGGAGTTGCGAGCAAGACTTCGCCAGCTTGGCGTAGGCGCTGTTTCGGTAAGAACTTTTCACGCCGCAGCACTTTCTCAGTTGGAATACTTTTGGCCACAGCTCGTGGGTGTTCCAGCACCTTCAATTCTTGACTCCAAAGCGAAACTTATTGGGCAAGTTGTCAAAGCAATGTCAATTAATTTGGACCAAGCAGCTCTTAGAGATCTCGCGAGTGAGATTGAGTGGCGAAAGTATTCGATGCTTTCGATGGAAGAGTATGCCCTGCTTGCTGATTCCAGGGCTCAGGTAGCAGGGCTTAGCTTTGCTAAGAATCTTGAGATTCAGCAAGGCTACGAACAAGAGAAGATTCGGATGCAGCGCCTTGATTGGGAAGACGTTTTGATTTTAACTCTGGGACTACTAAAAGCAGAACCTAGAGCGCTCTCTCACGTTCAAAGTCAATATCGCTTTTTCACAGTAGATGAGTATCAGGACATTTCTCCATTACAGCACGCCCTGTTGGATCAGTGGCTTGGCTCTCACGCTGAGCTTTGTGTTGTTGGGGACCCGAACCAGACCATTTATTCGTTTACTGGTGCCAGCAGTGAATTTCTGCGTAGCTTCCCAGATCGATTCCCAGGAGCCACGGTCGTGGATCTGCTAACCAATTATCGATCCAGTAAACAAATTGTTGCCTTTGCTAATCGACTAACAAGCGACTCATTGCTGGGCGGTGATCTCGAAGCAGCAGGCGGTGCAGGCACAGCCCCAACAATCGACAGCTTTGATTCCACCAGCGCTCAGGCCAAAGAAGTTGCCAAAGCAATCAACGAAGCGATCCAAGCCGGAGTTTCAAGAAGTGACATTGCTGTGTTGTATCGAATTAACAGTCAGTCTGAAGAATTGGAACGAGCGCTTGATGATTTAGGTATTGCCTACCAACTAAGAGGAGGCGAGCGGTTTTTTGCTAGACCGGAAATACGCAGCGCGGTTCAGCTGATTCGAGCTGAAGCACTTTCGCCTTCTGGTAAACCCCTTGATCACGCAGTAAGTGACATTGTTCGATCGCTAGGTTGGCAACAGCAAAGACCAACGCAGCAAGGTGCCGTTGCCAGTAAGTGGGAAGCCCTGAATGCGCTGTTATCGATGGTCGATGAACTCCCAGAAGGATCCGGCATCAAAGAGTTCGCTCTGGAGTTAGCCGATCGTGCCCACTCGCAACATGAGCCAACCCAGGAAGCTGTTACCTTGTCAACCATTCACGCGGCCAAGGGATTGGAGTGGCCAATGGTTTTCATAATTGGCCTGAACGAGGGTTACTTACCAATTACCTACGCGAAGACAGACGCCGCAATTCAAGAAGAGAAGAGACTTCTTTATGTGGGGATTACCAGAGCCAAGGCTCAACTGAAATTGTCATTCGTGAATCAAGATAAGGGAAGAGAGCGATCTGCCTCGAGGTTTATTGCCCTATTGCAATCGGGTTTAGCCCAGTAAGTCCCTGAGCGCCGCATCAATTTCGTCATCTGGATTTTGCTTCAGGGCACGTTCAATCAACTTGGCTGGGTCTTTGATGTCTTGCTCGGTAGGAAGCAGATCCGGATGCGACCAAATCGCATCTCTTTTTTCTAGACCAACGGCATCGGTGACCTGCTGCCACATCGAAGATGCCTCGCGAATCTTTCTTGGACGCAGCTCTAATCCAATCAGTGTCAAGAAAGTTCGCTCGGCTGGACCGATTGAGGCACGCTTTCGTCTCATGGTTTCAGCAATAGCTAGTGATCTTGGAAGCCGCTTGGTGGCAGCTTGGGTAACACAGTCCACCCAACCTTCGATAAGTACAAGCACTGTTTCAATTCGCTCCAGTGCTCTAGTTTGTGAATCAGTTCTTGGGGCAATCAGGGCACCGGATTCCAGAGCTTTTTGGATGTTGCCTATTTCTGAAGGATCAAATCCTTCTGAAAGCTCAACAATTTTGCTGTTATCGATTGTGATTTCGCTGGCGTAGGAAGTTATGAGATTCACGATGTATCCACGTAGCCACTTGCTGTGCTTAAAGAGCCTAGAGTGGGCAAGCTCGCGCACCGCTAGGTAAATGTAAACCTGATCCGCTTCTTCTTCGAGGGAGTTTACAAAGTTCGCGAGGTTTTGGGCAACGAAGGCGGGCCTTGCTTCTTGGAAGATTGGCAAACCGATATCGCCACCGCTTAGCACTTCTTCCGATAGCTTTCCTAGCGCTTCGCCCAGTTGCATCGCAAACATAACTGACCCGGCGGATTTCATGATGCCGCTTGCTTGCGAGAGCATGCCGGCGAATTCTTCGGGAAGGTTTTCTTGGAAGTTCTCAGTTAGCGCTACCGCCATGCGCTCCGCTACCGGAGTTGCAAGATCCTTGAAGAGCCCAATTGAGTCTGCTACCCACAGTTCTCTTGAAAGAAGTTTTGGTTCTATAGAAATTGGACCTAGATCGGTTGCTTCATCTAGCCAAAGGTTTCCAGTTGCGGTCGAAGTATTAATTGATCGGCCAACTGACTCTGGAACGGCAACGGTGTTTTTGGCAGAAATCTTTCTGGCCTGGGTTTGAACTAGATTCCAGTTCACACCTTCTGTTTGGTTTCCCGGAGCAATGGCAGCGCCGATTTGAGTCAGCATTTCCTGCAGCGCCTTCGGGTCAATAGGCAATCCTGCGGCTTTGGCTAGTTGCTCAGGATCTAGCGGTTGACCGGATAGGAACTTGCGCAGCATGGCCTCAAAGTCTTCGGGCTCTTGCTGGTTCTCGTTCACTTCGTTACCTCTTCGCTCTGATTCAAGGCTACTTCCTCTAGTTGCCTAATCTGCCTGAAGAATTGCTTTGCTTACTGAGTGTTCGCCGAGAGCGTGGAATTTTGGGGCTGGTTGGCTAGTGGGCTCACTTAGGCTAATTGGAAGGTATACAAATCAAGGCGGGCATGACTTTTTTCCAGCGACGCAGAACTAGCTCAAAATCTAGCGAACGCGCGAAGAGCGCCATTGCGTTTTTTACCGTGGTGACCTTTGCGGCCGGTTTTCTAACCTTGGCCCTACTTCCTACGCCTTACCTAATCGAACGAGCTGGCCCGACCTACGACGTTTTGGGTGAAGTTGATAATGAGCCAGTAATTCAAATTTCTGGAGCTCAAAGCTATGAGTCCGAAGGAACGCTCGAGGTGCTCACTGTAAGCATTGTCGGAAAGCCAGAGAACACT
>JBIJBA010000035.1:0-9523 GCA_044345455.1 Rhodoluna sp. | reverse complement strand
AGGTTCCGAGGTTTCCATACAGCTTGTTATCCGCGTTCTCACGGACCGCGCAGGTGTTGAAAATGACAACATCAGATTCACCGGTTTCACCAGGTAGGTAACCAGCGTCTTCAAGCAGACCGGAGATGCGCTCAGAGTCGTGAGCGTTCATTTGACAGCCGTAGGTTCGAACCTCGTAGCTGCGAGTTTTGGTAAGCATCAGGCTTACGATTTTACCGCGTGGGACTCCGCTTCCCTAATGGCAGCAAAGACAATGCTTGAGCCAAAACCGCGCCTTTGCAAGAATCCAACCAATCGGCGGTTTCTCACATCGGAATCCAAGTGTGAAAGCTGCCCGTAGCGCTTGATCGCAAGCTCTGTGGCAACAGCCAGCTCGTCCTCGTCGGTTATCTCGGAGGCGACCTGATTGATTAGTTCTCGATCAAGCCCCTTGCTTTCAAGCTTTCGCTTGACCATGGAGCGTGCCAGGCCCTTGGTTCGGCGGCTGGCATCAGCTAAATCCTGGGCGTAGAGCTGGTCGTTGATTAGCTCTACCTCGGTGAATCGCTCGATTAGAGGCTTGGCGATCTCAATCGGAATCTCATTAGCTTCCAAAACCTCTAGAAGTTGAGCCGAGGACTTCGGGCCTTTTTCAAGTAGCCGCAAGATGATGTTTCTAGCTCGCTCTTCTAAGTTATCCACCGAGGAGAGCATGACTAGCCTGCTGACGCAGCCTTCTTAGGGGCCTCCGGGGTAACTTCTTCAACCGGTAGGTCAGCAACTGCACGAGGAACACCAACGCCAAGCTTGGACTTAATCTTCTTTTCGATTTCGTTGGCAACTTCTGGGTTCTCAATTAGGTAACTTCTAGAGTTTTCCTTACCTTGGCCTAGCTGCTCACCTTCGTAGGTGTACCAAGCGCCGGATTTTTTGACCACTTCGTGCTCAACACCAAAGTCCAGCAAGCTTCCCTCACGAGAGATTCCAGTTCCATAAATGATGTCGAACTCAGCCTGCTTGAATGGCGCGGCCATCTTGTTCTTGACAACCTTTACGCGGGTGCGGTTTCCAACTGCCTCGGTACCGTCCTTTAGGGTTTCGATTCTGCGAATGTCTAGTCGAACCGAAGCGTAGAACTTCAGGGCCTTTCCACCGGAGGTGGTCTCTGGGCTTCCGAAGAAGACACCGATCTTTTCACGTAGCTGGTTGATAAAGATCATTGTGGTGTTGGTGTTGCTTAGTGCTCCAGTTAGCTTGCGAAGCGCCTGAGACATCAACCGAGCTTGCAAACCAACGTGAGTGTCACCCATCTCTCCTTCGATTTCTGCGCGTGGAACCAAAGCAGCAACCGAGTCGATAACGATGACATCTACTGATCCGGAACGAACTAGCATGTCCGCAATCTCAAGAGCTTGCTCACCGGTGTCTGGTTGGCTCACTAGCAGTGCGTCAGTGTCGACCCCGAGCGCCTTGGCATATTCCGGGTCCAAGGCGTGCTCGGCGTCAATGAACGCAGCAATTCCTCCAGCGCGCTGTGCGTTGGCAATAGCGTGCAGGGCAACGGTTGTCTTACCTGAAGACTCTGGCCCGTAAACTTCAACAATTCTTCCTCTCGGCAAACCACCGGTTCCAAGAGCTGCATCTAGTGCGATTGAGCCGGTTGGGATAACCTCAACAGGTGCCCGCTCGTCAGAACCGAGTCTCATAACGGAACCCTTACCAAACTGACGTTCGATCTGGGCTAGAGCAGTGTCGAGTGCTTTCTCGCGATCTGATGCTGATGGCATTTGGGTCCTCTTTCGATTTGATGTGGTTCTGAGAATACTTTTTGCTGCCGACAACCTTTGGGTCAAAACACCAATTTGTGTATAACTTTGACCATCAAACTGCCTTGTAAAGACCCTAGCAGGATTCGAACAAAATTTCGAGTATTTTTCTACTCGGCGTGTTGTTTTTTAGCTTTTTTGTCCAGACCCGCCCAACGCTCCTTTGGGACCTGCTGAACCCGGCAAATTGCCAGCCAGATCTGCTTTGGGTCTTCCCCCAAGGCCAGTAGTGAGGCGGCTGTAAGGTCCCCAAGCTCCATTAGGGCAAGGTCACGGATTAGGACATCGGATTGAGCTTTGCCGAACTCATCGGCCATTAGCTCCTGAAACTGGCTAAGACGCAAGGGTCTAGATGCGACCGCCGAGCAGGTCCTTTTCGAGCTGCTCGTTGAAGTCCTGGACGAAGCCAATTGGGACTATCAGATCAGATACTTCCTTGCCTGAAAGGCTGCTTGCCATGAATTCCTCTGGCAATACGCCTTCAACAAGGGCAATTCGGTCAGAAACCTCGCGCAAAACAACAGATAACGGCACCTCTAGGGCCTCGGCCACGGAGGCCAAAATCTCGGAAGAAGCCTCTTTTTGGCCTCGTTCTAGCTCGCTCAGGTAGCCCAGGGCAACGCTGGCGCGGGATGCGACCTGACGCAGGGTCTGGCCCTTCTGCAGCCTAAAGTCCCGCAGTACATCTCCGATTTCGGTTCTTACTAGTGCCACGCGACCCTCCTTTTGCTTGTTTGGCTAAATCTACTCGTTGGCTCTGACATGGATAACTAGATTATCCCGTAATTTCATCCCACAAGTGTCCCACTCCCAGCAAAACCGCAGAATTCTGAATTTGGCCACGCTCCCCAGCTAGCTGGTGGGCAAAGACCTTGGTGGCCGAGGCTTGAGACACCGCAATGTATAGCTCCCCCACTGGCTTTTCGCCTTGGGCAGCAGGTCCTGCTACCCCGGTTGTGGATATGGCAACAATTTGATCAGAATCAATTCCAGTTTTGCTAGCAATTCTTAACCTAAGTCCTTCGGCCATTTGGGCAGCAACTTCCGGGTCAACCGGTCCTTGATTTTCCAACAGTTGATTCGAAACCCCAAGTAGCTCGTGCTTCAATCTCGTATCGTAAGCAACAATTCCAGTGAGCAATACATCCGATGCGCCAGCAATAGCTGCAAACGAAGCAGTAAGCAAACCACCAGTTAGCGATTCCGCGACGACTAAGTACTTGCTCTGGCTTCGAAGTTGACCCAGAATCTTTTCTGGCGTACTCATTTTTGTCTAACTGCCATAAAAAATGAAATGCCAGAAACTACAGTTGCGGCAACCGCAAGATAAATAGTAAACAGCTCGAACAGACTCCAAACCGGAAACCATACCTCGAACGGTGCCAGCACCACTCCAATTGCGACACCTTGCAAAATAGTCTTCAGCTTTCCGGCCAAGCCCGCGGCAATCACTACTTTCTTTGCTACCAAAGCACGATAAGCAGTAACCAAAACTTCACGAAGCAGGATAACTGCGGTAACCCACCAGTCAATCTCACCGAGAATTGAAAGAGCAACTAGTGCCCCGCCGATTAGAACCTTGTCGGCAACCGGATCCAAAAACTTTCCAAGATCTGTGACCTTATCGGTTCTGCGGGCAATCATGCCATCGATACCGTCGGTTGAAATAGCCGACACAAACAAGAAAAGAGCCAAGAATCTCTGCCAAGAGGCAGGTTCAGGAAACGCCAACAGTAAGAACACAAAAATCGGAGCCATCAAGATGCGAAGCATCGTGATGCTATTTGGCAGGTTCAAGGCCTACCCGTCAGCTGCCAAGCGTCTTCGTCGCCTTCGTCGTCATCGTTAGAAACCGTCAAAGTCTGTGGCTTGTCGCCTCGCAGCTGGGCAAGTACCGTGGCCAGCTCCTCAGGCTTGACCAAAACATCCCTGGCCTTGGAGCCTTCCGAAGGGCCAACTATGTTTCTAGATTCCAGAAGGTCCATTAGCCTGCCAGCTTTTGCAAAGCCCACTCTTAGCTTTCGCTGCAGCATAGAAGTGGAACCAAATTGTGAGTTCACAATCAATTCGGTTGCCTGTAGTAGAACCTCTAGGTCATCACCGATGTCAGAATCAACAACCCGTGCAGTTGCGGTAACTGCCACATCCGCTCGATACTCTGGCTCCATCTGAGCCTTCACGTGAGCAACAACCTGGTGTAACTCGACTTCGCCAACCCATGCTCCCTGCACTCGAATTGGTTTGTTGGTTCCCATTGGGGAAAACAATGCGTCACCTTGGCCAACTAGTTTCTCAGCGCCAGTTTGATCCAAGATAACCCGGGAGTCGGTAATCGATGACACTGAGAAGGCAAGTCGGGAAGGAACGTTTGCCTTAATCAATCCCGTCACCACATCAACAGATGGTCGCTGGGTTGCCAAAACTAGATGGATTCCGGAGGCGCGAGCGAGCTGAGTGATTCGAACAATCGAGTCTTCAACATCGCGCGGTGCGACGATCATTAGATCCGCTAGCTCATCAACTACTACCAACAAATACGGGTACGGCTGTAATTTTCTTGTTGAGCCCTCCGGGACGCTTAGCTCGCCCGCAACTACTGCCCTATTGAAATCGTCTATGTGCTTGAAGCCAAAAGATGCCAGATCGTCATATCTCATGTCCATCTCTTTTACTACCCACTGCAAAGCTTCGGCAGCTTTTTTGGGGTTAGTAATAATTGGCGTAATCAAATGCGGAACTCCCTGGTAGGCAGCAAGCTCCACTCGCTTGGGGTCAATCAAAACCAGCCTCACCTCGGCGGGCTTTGCCCGCATCAAGATGGAGGTAATCATGGCGTTTACAAAACTGGACTTACCGGCACCGGTAGCACCAGCTACCAATAGGTGTGGCATCTTCGCGAGGTTTGCCACCACGTAGCCACCCTCGACATCTTTACCGATACCGATAGTTAGCGGATGAGCGGATAGCTTGGCATTTTGCGAGCGCAGAACATCGCCCAAAGAAACAGTCTCACGGTCAGTATTTGGTATCTCAATTCCAATTGCGCTCTTGCCAGGAATAGGAGCCAATATCCGCACCTCGTTAGAAGCAACTGCGTAGGAAATGTTGCTTGCCAGCCTGGTTACCGCCTCCACCTTTACTCCGGCGGCTAACTCCACCTCGTAGCGAGTCACGGTTGGTCCTCTGGAAAAGCCAGTCACAGTTGCATCGATATCGAATTCTTGGAACACCGAGCTAATCGATGCAACGACTTCGTCAGTTACCTCGGATTTAAGCTTTGGAATTGTTCCTGGGCCAAGAAGAGATGGGTCTGGAAGCTTGTAAGCGCGTTGGGTCTTGCCAACTGGTGCCACTGGCTCAGAGTCCTGCTCCAGCTCATCAAATAACGCCTCTGGATCTAGCGGCTCATCGATTAGCTCATAATCGGGCTCGGTTTCAGTTTGCTCGAGCATGCCCTCAACTAAATCGATATCCTCAACCAGAGCGGAGTCATAAGCATTGTCATCCTTTTTGGATCTTCGCCACCAAGGCGCCTTGGTGCCATCAAAGGCATCGTGCAGTTCCAGCTCGCTATCGTCTTGGCTTTTTTTCTCCAGGGCGGAACCAAATAGGTACTCATACAGCTCACCCAGCCGCTCCCCAATCTTGTTGGGAGCGGTTCGGGTCATAATTAAAATCGAACCCAGGCCAAACAGCACTAAGACCGGAACTGCACCCCAGATGGTGATCGTCGAGATGAAAGGTATGGCAATTAGCCAGCCAAGCAGTCCGCCGGCTTGGCTAAGAGCTATCACCCCATCGGTTGGTTGAGGCTGAGCGCTGAATAGGTGAAAAAATCCTGATGCCACCATCAGTAGCAAGAACAAGCCAATGCCAATTCGCGAATTATCACGAGTGGTGGAGGGGTGCCTTGCCAGATAAACAGCAAAAACAATCAAGATTACCGGCAACACAAAGGCCACCGGGCCAAAAAGCATTCCAAAAGTCCAGGCATGCAATAGCTGAGCCCAGGGTTCCTGAATCAGAAACCAGCTAAAGACAATCCCAAGAACACCAAGCAACGCCATGAAAAATGGTGGCCCATCCCGGCGATCTTCCTTGGCCAACTTCTCATGGGAAAAAGCCCTAGCTGTGGCACCAAACCCGTGGGCCAAGGCCAGATAAAACCTGGCGATTAGAGAAACTTCAGGCTTTGCCGACTTAGCCGAGCCAAGAACCTGGGTTTTGGCCGTGGCGCGCTTAGACGCAGGAGTCGATTTTCGAGTTGCCATGACTTTTAAACTACTAGCGGCCTAGCCAAAACCCGCGTAACCTAGGCGGCTAGCCGTGGATAACTACCGGAATGATCATCGGGCGTCTGCGGTGAGCTTTGGAAACCCAGCCTCCGACGCTTCGACGAATCACCTGCTGCAACTGATGGGTATCTTTGATTCCCTCTCTTGCAGCCAATAGCAGAGCTTTTTCAATCTGAGGCTTCACGTCGTCAAATACATGATCTTCTTCGGCGAATGCCCGAGCTCTAATCTCAGGCCCTGCGGTGATCAAACCAGTTCGTGGGTCAATAACCACAAATACCGATATGAATCCCTCTTCGGCAAGAATACGACGATCTTTTAGATCTTCCTCAGTGATGGTTCCAACCGTCTTGCCATCAACAAACAGCAATCCACATTCAACTTCCCCAACCACTTTGGCTACCCCGTTGGCTAGATCGATCACAAAGCCATCCTCGGCCAAAATAATGTTCTCTGGCTTGACTCCGGTTTGCTCCGCTAGCTTGGCGTTGGCTATTAGGTGGCGATACTCACCGTGAACTGGCATAACGTTCTTAGGCTTCAAGATGTTGTAAACATAAAGTAGCTCTCCAGCAGCTGCGTGACCCGAGACGTGAACCTTGGCGTTACCTTTGTGAATTACATTGGCGCCAAGCTTGGTGAGCCCGTCAATGATTCGGTAAACCGCGTTTTCGTTTCCAGGAATCAAGGAACTTGCCAATATGACAGTGTCGCCTTCGGCAATTTCAATATCGTGCTCGAGATTCACCATGCGAGAAAGTACCGCCATCGGTTCTCCCTGGCTACCTGTAGACATGAAAACTACCTGGCTTGGATCAAGACTTAGTGCGTCTTTCAGTTCGATAAGTGCGCCATCTGGAACATCTAAATATCCAAGCTCGCTGGCGATGTGCATATTGCGCACCATCGATCTTCCAACCAGCGCAACTTTGCGGCCGTTATGAACCGCCGCATCAATTACCTGCTGGACTCTGTGAACGTGCGAGGAGAACGAAGCAACAATGACTCTTTTTTTAGCCCTACCAATTACGTCTTCTAGAACAGGTCCGATGTCTTTTTCCAAAGGAGTAAAGCCAGGAACATCAGCGTTGGTTGAATCACACAAAAACAGATCCAGCCCAGCTTCCCCGATTCTAGAAAATGCCCGAAGGTCGGTTAGCCTGCCATCAAGTGGGATTTGATCCATCTTGAAATCTCCGGTGTGCAAGATAGTGCCAGCTTTGGAGCGAATTACTACCGCAAGGGCGTCAGGAATCGAATGATTCACCGCCACAAACTCGAGTTCGAAATCACCCATCTTCTCGACGTCGCCTTCTGAAACGGTGTGAGTGAAAAGGCTCATTTTGTGCTCCTTGGCCTTGGCTTCAATAAAGGCCAAAGTTAGCGCCGAACCGATGATTGGAATGTCGCCCTTTAGCCGAAGCAGATACGGCACTCCCCCGATGTGATCTTCGTGACCGTGGGTCAAAACCAATCCGACGATGTCATTTAGCCGATCGCGAAGGTATCCAAAGTCAGGCAGGATTACGTCCACACCTGGCTGGTTCTCTTCCGGAAACAGAACGCCGCAGTCAACAATGAGTATCTTGCCGTTGATTTCGAATACGGTCATATTGCGACCGATTTCACCAATTCCACCTAGTGGAATAATTCTCATGACATCTTTTTGAAGCTTTGCCGGTAACGGCAGGGTTTGAACCACAGGTTCTACTTTCTTGCTTTAGCGGGTTGTGCCTGCCACCTTCGGCAAGGCACCGCCAGCGGCAGCGTTTCTATCTGGTCTAAAGTTCTCAAACGAAAGTCCTGGCACAGTGCCGACTTTCTCTATTCCATCTTCAATGCGAGCAGCCTCGTCATCTTCTGGTCCAACTAATGGCAATCTAACACGGGCTGATGAAATCATGCCTAGGCCATCCAAGACATACTTTGCAGCCACAGTTCCTGGCACGTGAGTCATGATGGCTCGCTGCAGTGGTTCGAGTGCGTTGTGAACGCTTAGCGCGTGGTTGAAATCATTGCGATTGGTGGCATCAACCAATTCTCGGTACGCTGCAGGAGCCACGTTTGCTGTCACGCCAATCAAACCGGTTGCGCCAATAGATAAATGTGGCAAAACGTTGGAGTCATCACCTGAGAAATACATCAGGTCTGTTTCGTTCATCAATCTCGAAGCCTGAGCTAGATCCCCCACGGCATCTTTTACCGCAATGATGTTTGGGTGCTTGGCTGCCCTATGGAAAGTTTGCTGTGAAATTGCAACGCCGGTTCTTCCAGGAATGTCATACAAGATAACCGGCAGATCAGTTGAATCCGCGATCAACCGGAAGTGAGTCAATATTCCAGCCTGGGTTGGCTTGTTGTAATAAGGAGTCACGATCATTACGCCATCGGCACCGGCTTTTTCACTTGCCTTGTAAAGCTGCATGGCATGTGCGGTTTCGTTTGAGCCACCACCGGTAATGACCTTTGCTCTTCCAGCAGCTACCGATTTTCCAACCTCAACGAGCTTGATTTTTTCTGGGTCGGTAAGTGTACTGGTCTCACCGGTAGTCCCAGTGACCACAATTCCATCAGCGCCATTTGAGATCACATAGTCCATGTGCTTCTCGGTGGAGGCCCAGTCGACTTCTCCGTCGGGGGTCATAGGTGTCACGAGCGCTACGAGCACTTGACCGAAGATGCCTTGGTTTGATTTAGCCATGGATAAACCATAGCCCAGAGCTAAGTTACGGTGCTACTCGACCGTTTTGGTTGAAGGTCTCGTAGGTAAATGGCATGAGCTTGGCCCAGAAATCTTCCATCTTCTCAGCGCACATTTCGATTTCACGCTGTGGGAAAGATGGGAAGTGGGTACCCTCGCGCTTGGTTCTAAGGCTCAAAAAGTTCATCAGGGCACGAGAGTTCATAGTCACATACATGCTCGAGTAAATGTTTAGCGGAAGCACGATTCTCGCTACCTCTCGGGCAACGCCCGCTTCGAGCATTCTCTGATATGACTCGTAAGCGCTAATTGATGCAGTTCTAGATTCTTGCTCCACCAGAGCAATCTGCTCCGCTGATCCTGGCAAAAATTCGTAGTGCCCGGTTTTACCGGTTTGAACCAAGTTACGATCTGGTCCTGGGATGTAAAACACTGGAGAAAGCTCCTTGTAGCGACCCGATTCTTCGTTGTAGCTAGCGATTCGGTGACGCATGAACTCTCGAAATACAAAAATTGGCGCCTGAACATAAAAAGTCATCGAGTTATGCTCAAACGGGGAGCCGTGACGATCGCGCATCAAGTAGTTGATTAGACCTCTGTCTCGAGAGTCAGCCTCAGCGTCCTTATTGGCTGTTGCAGCTTCCAATGACTGTTCACCCTGGGTTGAAACCCTGGCGGCAAACAGCACATCCTGGTCACTGGCGTTTGATCGGACCAATTCG
>JBIJBA010000046.1:0-7956 GCA_044345455.1 Rhodoluna sp. | reverse complement strand
TGCGTCAGTTTCTTCTAGGGCCAAACTAATTGATTCTTCGCTGGTGAAATCAACCAGTTTGGTTGCCCAGGGCAATTTGGCTTCTGACCTAACTAGGCCAATCACTTCGTGACCGGAGCTTTGCAGAACTGACGCAATGTTGCTACCAACAAATCCGGTGGAACCGGTGATGGCAATCTTCATTAGTTTTGTGGGAAGCCTAGGTTTAGTCCACCGTGGCTTGGGTCAAGCCATCTAGAGGTAATTACCTTGGTCTGGGTAAAGAATCGGAAGCCTTCTTCTCCGTGAGCACGGCTGTCACCAAACAGCGAGTGCTTCCAACCACCGAAGCTAAAGTACGCCACCGGCACTGGAATTGGAACGTTGATCCCAATCATTCCAACCTGTACCTGGTTCTGGAACTTTCGAGCCGCTCCACCATCGTTTGTGAAAATTGCAGTTCCATTTCCAAACTCTCCAGAGTTGATAAGGTCTAGACCCTCGTCATAAGTCTTCACTCGAACTACCGATAGCACTGGACCGAATATTTCCTCGGTGTATACCTTGGATCCGGTTGGAACGTTGTCAATCAAAGTTGGACCAAGCCAGAATCCACCGGGAGCACCATCTGGTACAACGCCGCGGCCATCAACAACAATCTTGGCGCCATCTTTTTCGGCGATTTCAATGTAAGAAGCAACCTTGTCGCGGTGCACTTTTGTTACAAGTGGTCCCATGTCACAGCTACGTCTTCCGTCGCCGACCTTGATCTGTGCCATCCGCTCGGTGATCTTGGTAATTAATTCATCGGCAACTGGCTCAACTGCAACCACAACCGAAATTGCCATGCAACGTTCACCAGCAGAACCAAAGCCTGCGTTCACCGCGGAGTCAGCAACTAGGTCTAGATCAGCATCTGGCAAAACCAGCATATGGTTCTTCGCTCCTCCAAGAGCCTGGACTCTCTTACCGTTCTTGGAAGATGTCTCATAGATGTAGCGGGCTATTGGAGTTGATCCAACAAAGGAGATTGCTGCTACATCTGGGCTGTTCAAAAGACCGTCTACGGCCTCTTTGTCACCGTGTAGGACGTTGAAGACACCATCTGGCAAACCAGCTTCTTTCCATAGTTCAGCCACCCAGTTGGTAGCAGATGGGTCCTTTTCGCTTGGCTTGATAACCACTGTGTTTCCGGCAGCGATAGCAACTGGGAAGAACCACATGGGAACCATGGCGGGGAAATTAAACGGGCTAATGATTCCAACAACACCCAATGGCTGTTTGATGGAGTAGACATCAACGTTGGTTGATGCATTTTCAGAGAATTCGCCCTTCAATAGGTGTGGCAGGCCACATGCAAACTCAACTACTTCTTGTCCGCGAGTAATCTCTCCCAATGCATCCGAAAGCACCTTGCCGTGCTCGGAAGTGATGATCTCTGCTAGCTCGCCCTTCTTGGCCTCTAGCAGCTCACGGAAGCGGAAAAGGATCTGCTGGCGTCTAGCCAAAGAAAGGTCACGCCAGGCTGGGAATGCCTCCTTGGCAGCTTGGATGGTAGCTGCAATCTCAGCGCCGTTGGCAAAGCCAACGCGCTTGGTTGCCTCACCTAGCGCTGGATCGAAAACGTCTCCGAATCTTCCAGATTGACTCTGAACACTCTTACCGTTGATCCATAGTGGAACTGTCTGCATTTTCGCTACCTCATCCTTGTTATTGAATATTACTTGTGAACCAAATTGGCCGCTTGGGCCACAGCTTTTGAAACATCGTTGTCGTGTGGGTATAGAAGAGTCCTACCGACTACGAGACCTTTTACTCCAGGAAGTGCCAAAGCGTTCGACCATGAACCAAAAGTTGCCTCCTGATCTGAACTTCCCTCGCCTCCCAAAAGAAGCGTTGGAAGAGTTGTTGAATCCATAACCCGTTCCATGTCATCAACTACCGGTAGCTTGAGCCAAGACCAAGCACTGGTTGAACCAAGGCCGGAAGAAATTGCAACCGAGAGCTCGACAGCTTCTGGCGTTAGCCGGTTGACTGCTTTGCCATCCACCCAGTCACTCATGAAGGGCTCCAGAAGCATTGGGATCTCGTGCTTGGCGCACTCATCAATAACTTTGGCAGTGTGCTCTAAAGTTCTGACCGTTCCTGGATCTTGCAGGTTTATACGTAATAGATTTTTTCCCATGTCTAAACCCTGCTGCTTCAAAGAAGCAGCGGTGTAGGCGGTGTAGCGATCATCAAATTCGAAACTGGAGCCTCTCAAGCCGCCGCGGTTCATCGAACCCACTGCAATCTTTCCCTCAAGAAGTCCCATCAGGGTTAGCTCTTCGATTACATCCGGTGTTCCTAGAACACCATCTACCTTTGGGTTCTCTAAAGCAGTAGCAAATCTTTCAAGCAATTCTTTTCTTGAGCCCATGGCAACTGGATTGCCGTTGACCGCTAAAGCACCCCTGGCTGGATGATCAGCTGCCAGCAGAAATAGATTGCCATCTCCTTGAACTAGTGGTCGGCGTTTTCTGCGATTGAGCGCCTTAGCGATAGCGCCTGGATCAGAAGCCCTTAGCTGCTTGATCTGCTCAAAATTTAGTCCCATCCTTGGGCCTCCATGATCTTGCTCACTTCATCATAGGTTGGCATCGCTGTTGAACATTCGAGTCTGGATGCCACTATGGCCCCTGCGATGTTGGCAAAGCGCAGGATTCTTTTGAGATCCCAGCCTTGAAGCAAACCGAAGCAGAGAGCACCGCCGAAAGAATCTCCAGCACCAAGACCATTTACGACCTCAACCGAATAGGGCGGAACTTCTACAGACTCGTTTTTGGTCTTAGCTAGCACGCCCTTAGGGCCTTGCTTCACAATCGCAATTTCAACACCGCGCTCCAGTAGAGCATCGGCTGCACGCTCGGGCTCAGTTTCACCAACCGCCACTTCACACTCTTCTTTATTGCCAACGGCAATTGTCACAAACGGCAAAGCTTTGGCAATCTGCTTGGTAGCGTCAGCCGGGTTTGTCCAAAAAGCTGAGCGGTAATCCAAATCTAGGATGGTGTGCGTGGCTTTGGCTCTTGCCTTGAGCGCAGCTAGGTTGGCTGTTCTGGAGGGTTCTTGGCTTAGGCCAGTGACGGTGGACCAAAAAATCTTGGCCGATTTGATCGCATCAAGGTCTAGTTCAGATTCGCTGATCTCTAGATCAGGCGCCTTGGGTTCGCGGTAGAAATAGATTGGGAAATCATCTGGTGGAAAGATTTCGCAAAAAACTACCGGGGTTTTCAGGTGTTCTGTTCGACCAACATAGCGACTGTCGACATTTAGGCGCTCAAGTTCTTGAATCAAATAGTTTCCAAAGGGGTCATTGCCCACCTTGGTAATCACTGCAGAATTCAGTCCGTACCTTGCTCCAGAGACTGCAACGTTGGTTGCAGAGCCGCCAAGGAACTTCCCAAATGAGGTAACTTCTTCAAGACCCACGCCGGTTTGAAGGGGGTAAATATCCACGCCAATTCGACCCGTGGTTATTAGATCGAAAACCATTGACTACCTCCGGTTACAAGTCTGCCACAACTTCAATAATTTGTCATAACAAACTTTTAGAGCGAAACGGAGACGGTTTTACCTGTCTGTGACGACTCCAGGGCAGCGTTGGCTAGAACCAGGGCAGCTCGGCCGTCTTCAAACTCAGGGCTGTTCGAAGCCTCGCCACGCACCTTCTTCATGAATTCGGCTAGCTCCAGTAGGTAGGAGTCCATGTAGCGCTCAAGAAAGAAGTTCTGGTAAGGCTCTTTGACCTCAGCGCTTGACTCGTTATAGAGCCTGACGTTGGTGTTTGTAAGGTTTTCGACCCTCAGCATTCCCTTGTCCCCAAAGGCTTCCATTCTCTGATCGAACCCATAGATGGCATGACGGGAATTGGTGATAAGCACCAATTCATCGTTGGCCCCGCGCAGGGTAACGCTGGTCGCGTCATAGTCGCCCAGTTCCTTGATTTCACTCGAGAACTGGTTGAAACCATTTGCTGTTACCGAAACGATGTTCGGAACAAAGAATCTGCCCATATCGAAATCGTGGATGGTCATGTCCCGGAAGATACCTCCAGAAACAGCCAAGTACTCTTTGGAGGCTGGGGCTGGATCCCTGGAGATTAAGACCAGCTGTTCTAGCTTTCCAATTTCACCGGCTTTCACTCTCTGGTGAACCGAGTTGAAGTGTGGGTCGAAGCGGCGGTTGAAGCCAAGCACGATTGGAATGCTTGCCTTGGCTGCCTTATCGCGCATGGCGTCAACTCTTTTGATGTCTAGATCAATTGGCTTCTCGCAAAGAATCGGAATGTTGGCATCGATTGCCGCACTGATTAGATCCAAGTGGGTTGGGGTCGGGGATGCAACGATTATGGCATCCACCTTGGATGAATCGAAGCAGTCCATTGCCTCAGCGGTTGCAACGCCGCCGTATTGCTCGGCTGTTTTCTTGGCACCTTCAACAAAGACATCGGCCACCATTGTCAGCTCTGCACCCTCAGTTCTGGCAACACTGCTGGCGTGAACCTGGCCTATGCGACCGGTACCAATCAAACCAAATCTCATTGGTGCATTCACTTAGGGACTCCTCTTAGTTGAGCTAAAACAGCTATGTAATAACAAATCATAGATGTTAAATAAGACCTGGAAAGTGAAAACCCATGTGCACCAAGAAGCGGTCCACATGGGTTCAAACCTAGTTTTTCTAGCCCCTGATTGCTTTGGCAAACTCTCTGAATGATCGAACTAGCTTGTTCATGTCATTCTGGGTGTGAGCAAAGGAAACTAGCCACTGCTCATCTAAACCCGGAGGGGTGATGATGCCTCGGTTTAGTCCCCATAGCCAGCTCAATTCCGCAAGTTCAAAGTCGGTTGCTTTGAAATCGCGGTAGTTACGAACTGGAGTTGGTGACCAAACAACGGCACCCTTAACACCAAATCCAACAGTGTGCGCTGGAAGAGAGTACTGGTCGATAATTGCATCTATTGAGTCCAGGGTTGAGTTGTTGATCGCTTCTGCCTTGGCTAAAGCTTCTGGAGTTGCAATATTGTCAACTGCGATAGCTGCTGCAACAACTAGTGGGTTTCCGTTGTAGGTACCCAGGTGAGGCATGCGTCCGTCAACTATAGTCTGCATGAATTCTTTCTTACCTCCGAAAGCAGCAAGAGGTAATCCACCACCGATGCTCTTTGCAAGAGTAATTAGATCGGGCTTCACACCAACTCTGATTGCAGCTCCAGCAACACCTGCGGTTAGACCGGTCTTAACCTCGTCAAAGATAAGTGCGATCTTGTATTTGTCGCACAAAGCCCTAACAGCTTTGAGGTACCCCTCGTCCGGCAAAATAATTGAGAGGTTTTCAACAATCGGCTCAATCATGAAAGCGGCTATTGTCTTGCCGTGTTTTTTCATGATTGCTTCTAATCGAGCGGTGTCGTTGTATGAAACAACATAAACCTCTCCACCCTCAACCCCAGCTGGATAGTAAGGTTTCGGGGCGGTTACAGAACCAATTTTGTCAACGGGTGCCTTGACCGATACCTGAAGTGGATCGTAGCCACCGTGGAAGCCACCTTCGATTTTGATGATGGCCTTTTTACCGGTTGCTGCTCTAGCAGCTCGAATTGCATACATTGTCGATTCGGTACCGGAGTTAGTGAAGCGCAACATATCCAGATCAAATCGCTTCTGGAACCTTTCAGCGGCCTCTGTTGCCAGCGGGCCCGGGGTAACAAATAGCGTTCCAACAGAGCGCATGGCTTTCTTTACTGCCCTCACGACATCTTTGTTGAGGTGGCCCACCAACATGGCTCCAAAGCCCATCGAGAGGTCAAGAAGCTTGCGACCGTCTACGTCTTTGAAGTAAGCGCCCTTGGCGGACACTATGGAGATTGGATAGGGATCCCAATGCTGAAAACTCGAGGTAACGCCCAGTGGCAGAACTTTGCTCGAACGCTTATTGTGCGTGCCTGAGTTAGTTGTCGTGGACTGAAATCTAGCCCACTCCTGAGCTAGTAATTTCTTCACCTTCGTTTTGCTAATTGGGGTGTATTTCTCTGGTACTCGGCGCCTTCCGGCAGGATCGTGTTTTAGGTTTAGAACTTTGGACACGTTCTATCACTCCTTCGTGTCCTTTCATTCTCTAACAAGATTCAAATAAACACCAATCCTTGCCGATACTGGCGTGTAAGGGGTGTTTTTTGAAAAAACTTTTTGTTTTTTGGACTTTCTCGCATTATTCTCTAGCCAAGTTTTGTCCCATAAACTTTAGGGATGAAGGCCGATCTTTTTACTCTTGGGGCAATTTTTTTATGGGCCTCATTAGCTTCGCTGGCAACACTACTTTCCAACATTCCGCCTTTTTTATTAACCGGTATTGGTCTAATAATCGGTGCATTAGTTTCGTTACCTTCGCTTAGATCCGGAATAACCCCGTGGAAAATTCCTATAAAAACTTTGCTTATTGGCGTTTACGGTCTCTTTGGGTACCACTTCATGCTTTTTCTAGCACTCCAAACAGCACCGGCAGTTGAAGCAAATCTCGTGAACTATCTCTGGCCGTTACTTATTGTTCTGTTGAGCCCAATTTTTACCAAATCACTTTCTTTGAATTTCAGATATGTTCTTGCTGCCTTTTCCGGATTTGCAGGCGCGGTTCTCGCAATCACCTCTGGGGGTTCGGGATTTGGGTTTAGTTCAATTGAGGTTGGTTACTTCTTCGCTCTGGCGGCAGCGGTCATCTGGGCAACTTACTCTTTGGCTACCACCAAGGTTCCGCGATTCCCTACCGCTGCAATTGGGCTGTTCGCTCTGGTTTCTGGAGTGCTGGCAATTGGCGCTCACTTCTTATTTGAGCCAGCTGCCACGATCAGCACAGCAGACTGGTTGCTTCTTCTGGTGCTTGGCATTGGCCCACTCGGAGGAGCTTTCTACCTCTGGGATGCTGCTCTCAAGATCGGTGACCCACGAAGAATTGGTTTGCTGGCATTTTTGACACCATTGCTTTCAACTGCTCTGCTGGTAGTGGTAAGTGGCAACTCACTTAGCTGGCAATTGTTGGTAGCAACTGGGTTGATTGTTGGCGGAGCACTGCTTGGCCCGCGCTCCCCCAGTGGTTCGAAGAACAAATAGTCCCTTATCTGGGAAACTATACGAGTGAGTAATCTTCCTGGAAACACCTACAAACCAATCGGCATCATCGAAACTTTATTGAATTTCGTGCGCGGATCACTAATTGGGATCGCGGAGTTGATTCCTGGTATTTCTGGTGGAACCATTGCGCTGATTACCGGTGTTTACAAGCGCGTGATTGATTCTGCAGCTGAAGCCGTGCGCGGCATAGTTTTACTGTTTGGATTCTCCAAATCGAACCTTGCAAAATCCACTACCCACTTCAAAGCAATATCTTGGTCACTTCTTATCCCGATGCTAATTGGTATGGTTACTGCAATCTTTGTTGGCGCTGGAGTTGTAGAGCCTTTATTGGAGCAGTGCCCAACTGTTACCAAAGCTGTGTTTGCGGGTCTTATCGCAGCTTCGCTTTTTGTTCCAATAACGCTTTCCGGAATGGGTTGGAAGCTAAGTCACTATCTAGTGTTGGTGCTATCAGCATCGGCAGCATTCGCCTTTACTTCTATACCTCGAGCTGCGGATGCTGATCCAAGTTTTCTTGTGATTGTGGTGTCGGCTGCGTTTGCGGTTTGTGCATTGGTGCTGCCAGGTATCTCAGGGTCATATCTGTTGCTCGCACTAGGAATGTATGCGCCGACCTTGGCTGCGGTGAACGATAGAGACTTTGGATACCTCGGCACATTTGTTTTGGGCGCGATTCTCGGCTTAGCATCTTTTGTTTCCTTGCTGCAGTGGCTGCTTTCCAACAAGATCAAGATGACCATGGTTGTGATGACCGGGTTGATGATTGGTTCTCTTCGAGCTCTCTGGCCTTGGCAAAACGAAACT
>JBIJBA010000033.1:0-10058 GCA_044345455.1 Rhodoluna sp. | reverse complement strand
CGACAAACAAAGAGCCGTATTTGTTTACCCCTTTATGGGGGCAAATTTCCAGGAGAACAACTTGAAAACTAGCGTTGAACGAATTAACCCAACCCGCGTCAAGCTCAACATCGAAGTCACCCCAGAAGAGTTCAAGCCCTCTCTTGATCACGCCTACGAGCACATCGCGCAGCAGGTCAACGTGCCTGGCTTCCGCAAGGGGAAAATCCCTGCAGCGCTCTTGGATCAAAGAGTTGGACGCCCAGCAATCATGGCTCACGCCATCAACGACGGGCTAGATGGCATCTACAAAAAAGCTCTCGAGGAAAGCAAACTTCGCCCACTGGGCCAGCCAAAAGCTGACGTCAAGTCAAGCCCTGACGAGAACACATTCTTGGGAAACCTGGTTGTTGAAATCGAAGTCGAGGTAAGACCAGAGATCAAGCTGCCTGGCTACCGCGGGCTCAAGGTTGTTGTCGACAACATCAAAGTGGGAGGCAAGGAAATTGACGACGAGCTAGATTCTCTTCGTGCTCGCTTTGGAACCCTAAACACCGTTGAGCGCGCAGCCAAGAAGGGCGACTTTGTCTCAATTGATTTGGCTGCCAGCATTAATGGCAAAGAAATCGACTCTGCCGAGAACATTTCTTACGAAGTTGGATCTGGAAACTTACTGGATGGCATCGACGAGGCCCTAGACACTCTTACTGCAGGAGAAACTACCGTGTTCCGCTCCAAGCTTGTTGGTGGAGACATGGCGGGCGAAGAAGCCGAAGTTACCGTGAAGGTAAACGCAGTGAAGGAGCGCGAGCTTCCAGAAGCAAACGATGACTTTGCCAAGTTGGCAAGCCAGTTTGACACGCTAAAAGAGCTAAAGGACGACATCGAAGTTCAAATTGCTAAGTCCAAGAGTTACTCACAAGGAATCCAGGCAAGGGATCTTCTTACTGAGGAACTACTAAAGATTGTTGACGTTCCAGTTTCAAAAGAAATGATTGAGTCAGATGTGAACCGCCACCTCGAGGGTGAGGGCAGATTGCAAGATGACAAGCATCGCGCCGAAGTGACACTGGAGTCCGAGAAGTCCTTCAAGGTTCAGATGTTGCTTGACGCGATTGTTGACGCCGAAGGCATCAAGGTTGGCGAGCAGGAATTGATGCAGTACCTGATGCTGAGCAGCCAAAACTATGGCATGGACCCAAACCAGTTTGTGGAGACCATTAGCAAAAACGGTCAGGTCCCAGCTTTTGTTGGAGAGGTCGCAAGGCGTAAGGCGCTTTCCATTGTTCTGTCTGAGGCGGTCGTGACTGACAAGGCAAATAAACCTGTTGATTTGGGGGAGTTTCTAAAAGGCGATAACTCAAGCCAGGACTCACACGCCGGTCACGACCACGACTAGACAGCTGCTTTATTGCCCTAGGCGAACAAGCCCTAATCTTGGCGTGTTTCGAAGTATCTTGGTCTAGCAAGCAAGTAATCAAGCATTGGATAAGGGACTCAAATGGCAGATAAGGCAATGGAAAAGTATTCCACCGTTGACCGTCTATTAAAAGACAGAATCGTTTGGCTTGGAAGCGAAGTTCGCGATGACATGGCCAATGACATCTGCGCAAAGATTCTGCTGCTTGCAGCCGAAGACTCCACCAAGGACATTTACCTTTACATCAACTCACCGGGTGGTTCTATCACTGCAGGTATGGCCATCTACGACACCATGCAGTATGTTCCAAACGACATCGTGACTGTTGGAATTGGAATGGCTGCTTCGATGGGTCAGTTCTTACTTTCATCTGGCACCAAGGGCAAAAGATATGCCACGCCAAATACCAGAGTGCTACTGCACCAGCCAGCTGGAGGTTTCGGTGGAACTGCTGCCGACATTCAAACTCAGGCGGAGCTGATTATGTCCATGAAGCGTCAGCTTGCACAGATCACCGCAGACCAAACTGGAAAGACCGTTGAGCAAGTTATGGAAGATGGCGATCGCGATCGCTGGTTCACAGCTCAAGAAGCTTTGGAATACGGATTCATCGACCACATTCAAGCATCCGCTGGCGCAGCCACCGGTGTTGGAAACAAGTAGGGAGAAACTGAAAATTGCCTAAAGACCTTTCAAACCTGTCCCCAGAAGCTAGGTACATTCTTCCTAGCTTTGAGGAGAGAACCTCCTACGGTTTCAAGCGCCAGGACCCTTACAACAAACTCTTTGAAGACCGCATCGTGTTTCTAGGTGTTCAGGTTGACGACGCTTCGGCAGACGATGTCATGGCGCAACTTTTGGTTCTTGAAAGCCAAGACCCTGACCGTGACATCACTATGTATATCAACTCACCGGGTGGATCATTCACCGCAATGACTGCGATCTACGACACCATGCAATACATCAGACCGCACATTCAAACTGTTTGTTTGGGTCAGGCTGCCTCTGCTGCTGCCGTGTTGCTTGCAGCGGGATCTCCAGGAAAGCGTCTAGCTTTGCCGAACGCAAGAATCTTGATTCACCAACCTGCAACCGGTGACTCCGGTCGAGGACAGGCTTCTGATATCGAGATTCAGGCAAAAGAGATTATGCGTTTGCGTGAGTGGCTCGAAGAGACTCTCTCCAAGCACTCAAACAAGACCGTGGCCGAAGTTAACAAGGACATCGACCGCGACAAGATCTTGACTGCTGATGAGGCTCTGACCTACGGATTGATTGACCAGGTGCTTACTTCTCGTAAGAACGCACTGCCTGCCAAGTAAAACCTTGGGAGAACCTAACCGCCATTGTCGGGGATGGGTAATAGGGTTTTAGGTATGACAAAACTCAGCGAATCAGGCGACCTGCTGAAGTGCTCATTCTGTGGAAAGAGCCAGAAGCAAGTTAGAAAGCTAATCGCAGGCCCAGGTGTTTACATTTGCGATGAGTGCATTGAGCTTTGCAACGAAATTATTGAAGAAGAACTTGGCGCTGCGGCTTCCAAGGAAATTGAAGACATAACCCTTCCAAAGCCAAAAGAAATCTACGGCTACTTGGACGAGTACGTAATTGGTCAAGACAAAGCCAAAAAAGTTCTTTCAGTTGCTGTCTATAACCACTACAAGAGAATTCGTTCCGTTGGCACCCTAACCGCCGCCGGTAAAGAGCACGACGCAATCGAAATTGCCAAGTCAAACATTTTGATGATTGGTCCAACCGGTTGTGGAAAGACCTACCTGGCCCAAACACTTGCCAAAAGACTTAACGTTCCTTTCGCGGTAGCTGACGCTACGGCTTTGACCGAAGCTGGTTACGTGGGTGAGGATGTTGAGAACATCCTGCTAAAGCTTTTGCAAGCTGCTGATTTTGATGTCAAGCGAGCCGAGCAGGGCATTATCTACATCGACGAGATTGACAAGATTTCCCGAAAAGCCGAGAACCCATCGATTACCCGAGATGTTTCAGGTGAGGGTGTTCAGCAGGCATTGCTAAAGATTTTAGAAGGTACTGTAGCTTCGGTGCCGCCGCAGGGTGGCAGAAAGCACCCGCAGCAAGATTTCATTCAGATCGATACCACTAATGTGCTTTTCATCGTGGCAGGTGCTTTCGCAGGCCTAGAAGAAATCATCTCTAACCGATCCGGTAAGAGAGGTATTGGCTTTGGCAACGAAGTTCAGTCTCACGGGGTGGATCCTGACATCTTCAACGATGTGCAGTCCGAAGATTTGAGAAAATTCGGTCTGATTCCTGAATTTATTGGCCGACTACCAGTTATTGCAACCGTTGAACCGCTTGACCGTTCGGCCTTGATGGATATTCTGACAGTTCCTAAAAATGCCCTTACCAAGCAGTATCAAAGAATGTTCGAGCTGGATGGCTTCGAGCTGGAGTTTGATAAAGCAGCACTTGAGTTAATGGCTGACATGGCAATCGAGCGCGAAACTGGGGCTCGAGGCTTGCGCTCAATTTTGGAAACAGTGCTTGGCTCAATAATGTTTGAGATTCCAACCATGGAAACCCAAGGACTCGTGAAGATTACCAAGGATGTTGTCTTGGGTAAAAAAGAGGCTTCCATCACTCCATTCAAAAAACAAGCCCAAGAAAAATCTGCCTAATAAATGAGCCCCGTTCAGTCTTCCAAGCCTGAACTAAAAGCACCCATAATCGCAGGCTTCGTAGCTTCTATTTCTGGCTCGGCTGCAACTTTTGGAATTGCAATTGCCGGTTTAGTTGCGATGGGCGCTAACAGAGATCAAACCTTTACAGCACTGTTTGTTTTACTGATTGGCTACGGTTTGCTCTCAACGGTATTGAGCTATCGCTACAAGATGCCAATTTCGATTGTGTGGTCCACTCCAGGCGCAGCGTTTCTAGCAGCTTCGGCAGGGCTGGGTTTGGAATTCGATCAGGCGGTCGGGGGATTCTTGCTTTCCGGAGTCCTACTTACCGTCACCGGACTTTGGCCAGCTCTATCTAGATTGGTACAGAAAATTCCGGCGAGTATTGCAAGTGCGATGCTGGCGGGAATTCTTTTTGTGTTTGTAATTAACACCGTCCGAGCTGCTGTTGATTACCCACTTCTTGTGATTCCATTTGTTCTGGTGTGGTTCGTATTGAATCGGATCGCAACCGTTTGGGCAACGCCGGTAGCCATTGTTTTGGCCTTTGGATTAGTAAATGCGGACCTGGGATGGGATTGGCTGGATAGCGCGAGACTGTTACCAAACTTCGATATCTTAATTCCCGCACTTGATTTGATTCCGATTCTTTCAATTGGTATTCCGTTGTATCTGATAACCATGGCGAGCCAGAACCTTCCAGGGATCGCAATCATGAAGGGTTTTGGATACAAGGTTCCGGTACGACCGGTCATAACCTCAACTGGGGTTGCGACGATGCTCGCATCGTTCTTTGGTGGGTTTGGAATGAATCTTGCGGCCATTACCGCTGCGATTAATGCAAACGAGCAAGCGGCCAAAGACCCATCACGTCGCTGGCTAGCGTCTTTTGTTGGCGGGTTGGTTTATTGGTTGTTTGCAATTGGGGCCGGATTGTTTGCAGCCTTTGTTCTTGCAGTCCCATCCGAGCTACTACTTGCAGTAGTTGGGTTAGCGCTTCTTCCGAGCTTCATCACCTCTATTGGAGCATCCTTGGAGGACCGAAGCACTCGATTGCCTGCGGCTATAACTTTCATCGTGGGAGCTGCCGGCATCTCGATATTTGGTATCGGCGGAGCCTTCTGGGCACTAGTTGCTGGAATGCTGGTGCTTTTTTGGGATAAAGTGCCGCTAGCTAGATCAGACCGCGGCGCGTAAGAAGCGGCTCAATTGCAGGCTCTTGGCCACGGAAGTTTCTAAACATGTCCATCGAATCAATCGAGCCTCCGCGAGACAGCAACTCTTTTCTGAAGCGTTCGCCGTTTTGTCTTGAAAGGCCACCATTTTGCTTGAACCAATTCACGGTATCTGCGTCAAGTACCTCAGACCAGATGTAGCCGTAGTAACCGGCAGAGTAGCCGCCAGAAAACACATGCGAGAAGTATCCGCTCTTGTAACGAACAGGAACCGGATCAAAATCTAATCCGTAATCCTTTATCGCATCCGCTTCAAACTTAGAAACATCCGAAATGCTTTGGTCGGCAACCTCGTGCCAGGCCAGATCCAGAATTGCCGCTGCAAGGTAAGAAGTAGTCTCAAATCCTTCATTGAAAGTCTCTGAAGCTTGCAAGCTTGCTATCCACTCAGCTGGAAGAACCTCACCAGTTTCATAGTGTTTGGCATAGTTAGCAACAACTTCCGGCCAAAGCATCCACATCTCATTTACCTGTGATGGGAACTCAACAAAGTCACGTTCTACGTTGGTGCCCGAAAACCTTGGGTAAGTGACGTCAGATAACAGACCATGCAAGGCGTGCCCGAACTCATGGAACAACGTGCTGGTTTCATCAAAAGTTAGAAGAGCAGGTTCACCCGCGCGAGGCTTTGGAATGTTCAGGTTGTTTACAACAACAGGCTTCTGACTTAGCAGCTTGGATTGATCAACTAGGTTGTTCATCCAAGCACCACCGTGCTTAGAGTCTCTAGTAAAGAAGTCCCCAATAAACAATCCAAGTTTGGATCCGTCTTCGTTGAAGACCTCAAACACCCTGGCTTCCTCATGGTAAGCCCGAAGGTCATTTCTTTCCTTGAAAGTGATTCCAAACAGCTTCTCAGCAGCGAAAAAGACACCGTCAAATAGCACTCGTTCCAGTTCGAAGTAGGGCTTCATCAAAGAGGTATCTAGGTTGTACTTTTCTTTTCGGACCTTCTCTGTGTAGTAAGCCCAGTCCCAGCTTTCAAGCTTTGAACCAGCGTGGTCTTTTTGTAGTTGGGCCTCAAGATCCTTTGCTTCTGAGCGCGCGTTGGAAACGGCAGCTGGGGCAATACGGCGAAGCATTTTGTGCGCATTTGCTGGATTACCAGCTGTTTGATCCGAGAGCACATAGGCTGCGTGACTCTCGAAGCCAAGAAGCTTGGCACGTTCGGCCCGAAGTTTGATGATTTGCTTGATGAGCTCTTGATTGTCAAAGTCCCCACCAGAGGTGGATTTTGACATGCTGGCACGCATGATCTTTTCACGCATTTCCCGGTTTTCTAAAGAGGCCAACCAAGGGTGACCGGTGTAATTCACCATGTTCACTAGATACTTACCTTCGAGGCCGCGTTCTTTGGCTGCCTGAGCGGCGATGTCAATTTCTGATTCAGATAATCCAGCAAGCATCACAACATCATCCACCACAACACCCAAACGATTAGCTTCTGCTAGGGCGTTCTGATCGAACTTGGTTTGTAGCTCGGAGAGTTTCTCGTTGTATTGCTTTAGGGTCTCGCGGTTTTCAGGGCTTAGTTGTGCTCCCGCGTGCACAAAGTCCCGATGATATCTTTCAATGAGCCAATCCGACTCGGTATCCAGGCCAAGCTGAGCGCGGGTTTCGTAAAGTCTTTCGATTCGAGAAAACAAAGCAGGATTTAGCTTTATGGCATCCTCGTGGCCTGCAAGCTTTGGTGCAATCTCAGATTCAATTTTGTCGATAGTCGGGTTGGTGTCGGCTGATGACTTGTTATAGAAAACCAGAAGCATTCGCTCGAGCATTTTCCCAGATCGCTCCAAAGCGACAACGGTGTTGTCAAAAGTTACTTCAGGTCGTGAGGTTATTGCTTCAATTTCTGCTAGCTGCTGCTCGCAACCAGCATAGAAAGCCGGCAGGTAGTGCTCGTCTGTGATTTTGGAAAAATCAGGTAGTTCGTATTCAAGTGTTGATCGATCTTGAAATGGATTTGAGCCAGTCATCTCGGACCCTTCTTATTGCGCAGGCTTGAAAGAAACTCCGCTAATTGCTAGCGACTGAGATGCTTTGTAGTTGATCTCATCGATTTTTCCTACCGATTTCAAGTCGGATTCGATGAGCTTTAGCGATTCAATTTCTTGTTCACTAGCTTCAATGGTCAGGCTGGATATTTCAGCCTTCATCGATAGCTTTTCGTCAGACTTGGCTTTGCGAATACCAATTAGTGCCTGCGAGGCAAGAGATAGCAGGCCTGCGTTCTGGCTTCCGGTGAAGCCAGATAGGTCCTCAGCTACTGGCCAATTACTGCGGTGGACACTACCTTCTTGCCACCAGCTCCAGGCTTCTTCGGTGGCGAAAGGAATAAATGGTGCCAATAGCTTGGTGATGGCAAGTAGGGCGATTCTTAGCGCGCTCACCGCAGATGCTTGGGCTGCAGGGTCTGTGTTTTGACCATAGGCGCGTTCTTTCACAAGCTCTAGGTAGTCGTCAGTGAAGTTCCAAAAGAACGATTCGGTTAGCTCAAGAGCTTTCGTGTGATCGTAGCTTTCAAAGGCCTTTGTTGCTCCCGTAACAACTTCGGCAAGAGCTGCAAGCATCGCCTTATCAATATCTTCAGTTACTTCTACCTTGTCGCTAGCAAGCTCAAAGGAGAGAACGAACTTCGCAGCGTTTAGAACCTTAATTGCTAGTCGTCTTCCAACTTTCATCTGACCCACATCAAAGGCCGCGTCGGTTCCAAGCCTTGCCGCAGAAGCCCAGTATCTGACGGCATCGGAGCCGTGCTCATCTAGAAGATCATTGGGCACTACAACATTGCCTTTGGATTTGGACATCTTCTTGCGGTCTGGATCAAGAATCCAACCAGATAGCGCAGCGTCACTCCACGGCAGTTGCTTCTCTTGCTGGAAAGAACGAAGGACGGTTGAAAACAGCCAGGTGCGAATAATGTCTTGACCCTGAGGACGCAAAGTGAACGGGAATACCTTGGCATACTTCTCAGGATCGGAAATCCAACCACCGGCAAGCTGTGGTGTTAGGGAAGATGTTGCCCAAGTATCAAGAATGTCCACCTCTCCCATAAATCCATTTGGTTTGCCACGCTGATCTTCAGTGAAACCATCTGGGCATTGGCTGGAAGGATCAACCGGCAGTGACGCTTCTTTAGGTGTGATCACATTCTCGTAGTCAGGATTACCGTCAGCATCGAGTGCGTACCAAACTGGAATCGGAACACCAAAAAAACGTTGTCTGGAAACTAGCCAGTCACCAGTTAGGCCATTGACCCAGTTCTCAAAACGCACTCGCATAAAGTCAGGGTGAAACAATAGGTCCTTACCCAGTGCAATTAGCTTGTCGCGAAGTTCCTCGTCGCGGCCGCCATTTCTGAGGTACCACTGTCTCGTTGAGACAATCTCAAGAGGCTTGTCGCCTTTTTCAAAGAACTTAACCGGGTGGGTGATTGGCTTAGGCTCACCGACCATGTCTCCTGACTCGAGCAAGAGCTCAACAATTCGCTGCCTTGCCGAGAAAACTGTCTTACCGGCTAGTTCAGCAAATACCTCAAGAGCTTTAGAGTCTTTGATTACCTCGGGTGCATCGCTCAGGATTCTGCCATCCCAGCCCAAGATGGCGCGGTTTGGAAGATCTAGCTCTCTCCACCAGATAACGTCGGTGACATCACCAAAGGTACAAATCATTGCAATTCCAGAACCTTTGTCTTTTTGCGCAAGACGGTGGGCAACTACTGGAACCTCAACTCCAAAAAGTGGCGTGGTTACGCTCTTGCCAAAAAACTTCTGATAGCGCTCGTCATCAGGGTGGGCTACGAGTGCTACACAGGCTGGAATAAGTTCTGGTCTTGTGGTCTCGATGAAGATTTTGCCTTCTGGTCCATCAAAGCCGATGCGGTGGTAAGCACCTGGTTGATCACGGTCTTCCAGCTCAGCTTGGGCAACCGCTGTTCTAAAAGTTACGTCCCAAAGCGTCGGCGCCATTGCCTGGTAGGCCTCACCACGAGAGAGGTTATTTAGAAACGCTTTTTGGGAAACAGCCTGAGCATCAGGGGAAATGGTTTGGTAAGTCTGTGACCAATCAATTGATAGACCGAGCTGACGCCAAAGAGCTTCGAACTGCTTCTCGTCTTCTAGGGTTAGTCGTTCGCATAATTCGATGAAGTTTCGCCTCGAGATTGGAACCTGGTCGGCGGCTTTGCTTGACTTGCCATCGCCACCTTCAAATGGCGGCTTGAAGTTTGCTACGTAAGCCAGGCTTGGATCGCAGCGAACGCCATAGAAGTTTTGAACGCGCCTTTCGGTTGGTAAACCGTTGTCATCCCAACCCATTGGGTAGTAAACCTCTTTACCGATCATGCGCTGATACCTGGCAATTAGGTCGGTATGGGTGTAACTAAATACGTGGCCCACGTGCAACGATCCAGAAACCGTCGGAGGGGGAGTATCGATTGAGAAGATTTGTGATTTTGGAGCTGAGACATCAAAGCTGTAAGTCTTGGAGCTATCCCAGCTAGGACCCCACTTTTGCTCTAGACCTTCAACTCCAACCTTGTCTGGGGTGGTGGCAGCGCGGGCGTAGCTATCAGCATTGCCTCGGGCATTATTCATGGCTAAAGTCTCCAAAAAACGGGTTAGATACAGGTTAACATTGATAGAGATTACCTAAGACAACGCCAAGAAAGCCCAAAATGTATCCCCTTAACTCGGAAGATGAGGCATCTGGCGTAACCCCTAGCCCTAGCTTCCCTGAAATCGAACAGCGGATTCTTGATTACTGGGA
>JBIJBA010000021.1:0-12494 GCA_044345455.1 Rhodoluna sp. | reverse complement strand
CCACTCAAGCTCAGAGATATCTTTGCCTGCTTCGGTAGCGGTTTTCTCCATAGCCTCAAAGCCTTTTTTAATCGCGTCTTGATGCGAACCAGAAAATGCGGTGTAAACCAGGTCACCACCGTACGGAGAGCGCTCTGCAACCGGAAGCTGGTTACAGTACTCAACGGTGCGCTTGATCTCGTCGATGTCTCCAAAATCAATCTGCGGATCAATTCCCTGCGAGAACAGGTTCAATCCAAGAGTCACCAGATCAACGTTTCCGGTTCGCTCACCGTTTCCAAATAGGCAGCCCTCAATGCGGTCAGCCCCGGCCATGTAGCCCAGTTCAGCAGCAGCAATAGCGGTTCCACGGTCGTTGTGAGGGTGCAGCGACAAAATAACACTTTCCCGCTTGGCAAGTTTTCGGCTCATCCACTCGATTGAATCCGCGTAAACATTTGGTGTTGTCATCTCAACAGTAGCGGGAAGATTGATTACCATCTTCCGATCTGGAGTTGGGGCAATTTCCTCAATTACCGCGTTGCAGACCTCGAGTGCGTACTCCAATTCTGTTCCGGTGTAGCTTTCTGGAGAGTATTCGTAATAGACATTGGTCCCTGGAAGCATATGCTCTAGTGACTTACATTTTTTTGCAGCGTCCAGAGCAATGTTCTTGATGCCGCCCTTGTCCTGATTGAAAACGACTTTTCGCTGCAGCACAGAAGTCGAGTTATAAAAGTGCACAATTACGTTTTTGGCTCCAACGAGCGACTCATAAGTTCGTTCAATTAGGTGATCCCTGGCCTGAGTCAAAACCTGAATCGTGACATCATCTGGAATGTGAGCATCGTTTATAAGCACTCGAACAAAGTCGAAATCGGTCTGGCTAGCCGAAGGGAAGCCCACTTCGATTTCCTTGTAGCCCATGCGAACCAGCAGCTGGAACATCTTTAGCTTGCGCTCTGGGGACATTGGATCAATCAGAGCCTGGTTACCGTCGCGAAGATCCACCGCACACCAGCGTGGAGCTGTTTCTATGCGCTTGGTTGGCCAGGTGCGATCCGGCAGCTCAAATTTGATTTGCTCGTGAAAAGGCTTATAACGATGCACCGGCATCGAAGAAGGTTTTTGTTGGTTTTTCAATTGTGTTCTCCTAAAAATTGTCTGAGTTGGCTATAACAAAGCTCCGCGACGAGGAAGGCCGTTTAGTAGGCCTCGCCGCGGCCACTAAGTAGTAGCTCAGAGAACACAAAAAGAGGCTAACACTTAAAAGCCCAGTTTTCCTAGCTGCTTTGGATCCCGCTGCCACTCGTGAGCAATCTTCACCCTGAGGCTCAGAAACACTGGCCCTCCGATAAGAGCTTCTATCTCCTTGCGGGCCCTGGTTCCCACGTCTTTGAGGCGGGAACCGCCCTTGCCTAAAACAATGCCTTTTTGACTATCACGCTCAACAAATATGTTGGCGTGAATGTCGGTTAGCTCAGAGTCTTCTCGTTTTTTCATCTCGTCCATGGTTACCGCTAGTGAGTGCGGAAGCTCGTGACGAACCCCTTCCAGAGATGCTTCACGAATCAACTCGCAGATTCTCGACTCAATCGATTCGTCGGTGATTGTTTCCTTGGGGTAAAGCTCTTCAGATAGTGGCATCATGCCAACAAGCAATTGAGCTAATTCATCTAGCTGAGAGCCGGCAACGGCAGACACCGGAATGATCTCGCTCCAGTCGCGAAGCTTGGAAACCTCGAGTAGTTGATTCGCTAGTTCTTCTCTAGAAACTGTTTCGCTCTTAGTGACAATCGCAACGCACTTGGCTTTTGGAAAGCTACTTAGCTGTTCGTTTATGAACTTATCTCCTGGACCGATTTTGTCACCAGCTGGGAAACACATCCCTATTACGTCCACCTCACCAAGAGTTGAGGCGACTAGGTCGTTCAGTCTTTCACCAAGCAAGGTCCTGGGCCGATGAAGGCCAGGGGTATCAACAATGATTAGTTGGCCCGATTCGAGATGAGCAATACCTCTAATGGCTTTTCTTGTGGTTTGCGGCTTATCGCTCGTGATAGCAATCTTTTCCCCGACAAGGGCGTTTGTGAGAGTGGATTTCCCGACATTGGGTCGACCAACGAAGGTCACAAACCCAGCGCGAAATTCATTACTCATCAGTTGACTGTTCCTCGGTATCCGGCTCAGCCAATACTCTCACTAATACGGTTACTAGTCTCTTTGCTCGACCCTCAACGCGATCAGCGGTCAACTCAAGACCGTTTATTACAATCTGATCTCCAAGTTTTGGAAGAGCTCCTAGGCCCTTGGTTAGCCACCCACCAACGGAATCAACGTCATCGTCTTCCAACTCGATCTCAAGTAGTTCACCGAGCTCAAAAAGTGAGAATCGAGCATTTACCCGATAAAGGTCCCCTGCGAGCTTTTCTACATCAGGAACTTCTTTGTCATACTCATCCGCGATGTCGCCAACGAGCTCTTCAATAACATCTTCCATGGTCACAAGTCCCGCTACCCCGCCGTACTCATCGATCACTATGGCTATGTGTGTGGAGCTTTTTTGCATGTCCTGCAAAAGGTCCTTAAGTGGCTTGGACTCCGGTACGAATATTGCTGACCTGGCAAGGTCCTCAGAGGTTTTTTCGAACATGAGCTTGGGGGTTTCATGAAGAATTTTCGCTACATCCTTTAGATACAAGATCCCCACGATGTCATCTGTGTTCTTACCCGTAACTGGAAGGCGGGAATAGCCACTGTGTAAAAACATGGTCATCGCACTATCCAGATTGGATTCGGCAGTAATTGTTGCGATGTCAATTCTTGGAATCATTACCTCGCGGGTAATGGTTTCTGAGAAGTCCTCCACTGATTCAATTAGGTCTTGCTCATACTCTTCCGCTTCGGTGGCATCCACCTGCTTTTTTGCAAATACTTTCCCGATAAAGGCGAACCTATTACTCTCCGACAAGTTGACTGCTCTCGCTTTCGTAGTAGGCCTTCAAAATTGACTTCTGAATGCCAAACATCTCAAGTTCTTCTTCTGGTTCGGTGTGATCAAAGCCCAATAGGTGCAGCACTCCGTGAGTAGTTAGAAGAAGTATTTCGTTTATGGTTTCATGGCCAGCTGTTACGGCTTGCTTTTTTGCAACGGTTGGGCAAATGACAATGTCTCCGAGTAGGCCAGCAGGTGTTGGCTCTGCCTCAGTTCCTGGGCGAAGCTCATCCATCGGAAAACTAAGCACGTCGGTGGGGCCTGGCTCATCCATCCACTGCAAATGCAGTTGCTCCATAGCTGGTTCATCGACAAAAATTATCGCTAATTCGGCCGCTGGATCAATTTTCATTCGGTCCAAAGCAAACTCGGCAAGTCTTAGAACCCGAACTTCATCAACGGCAAACTCGGTTTCGTTACTTATTTCAATACTCAACTAGTTAGCCTTTTTGGGATTGGCGGCGTCAGCTCGATCATATGCATCCACGATCTTTCCAACCAGCGGATGTCTAATAACATCTGCGGAGCTCATCTGGGAGAAGTAAACATCGTCAACGTTGGCAAGAACTCTCGAGGCAACTCGTAGGCCCGATACTCCTCCTTGCAGGTCAACCTGAGTGATGTCTCCTGTGACAACCATCTTGGAATTGAAACCAAGGCGAGTTAGAAACATCTTCATCTGCTCTGCTGTGGTGTTTTGAGCCTCGTCCAAGATAATAAAAGAGTCATTCAAAGTTCGGCCTCGCATGTAGGCAAGCGGCGCGACTTCAATCGTTCCGGTGGCAATCATCCTTGGCACTGCATCGGGATCTAGCATCTCGTGCAGGGCATCAAATAATGGTCTTAGGTAAGGGTCAATTTTCTCGCTCAGAGTTCCAGGTAGGAAACCAAGGCGCTCTCCTGCTTCAACAGCGGGCCTAGTCAAGATGATTCTGGAAACTTCCTTGCGCTGCAGAGCCTGCACTGCCTTTGCCATAGCCAGGTAGGTCTTTCCGGTTCCAGCAGGACCAATCCCAAAAACAATGGTGTTTTTATCAATCGACTCGACATACTCTTTTTGCCCAGCGGTTTTTGGTCTTATCGACTTACCTCTGGAACTAAGAATGCTTTGTGAGAGAAGATCAGGCTCGGTTCTTCTCAGATCAGCTGGGGTAACTTCCCTACCTGAAGAAACGGCAGAGATAATCTGCCTCAAGCGCTGCTCCGCTAGAGCAACAGATGAACTAGGTCCAGAAATTTCAATCTCATTGCCGCGCGCTGTGAAGCGAACATCGGGGAAGCTTTCCTCGATGGTTCTAAGCAGCTTGTCTTCGGGCCCAAATACGAATATGGGATCAACACCGGAAATTTCAATTACGACAGTTTTTGAATCTTTAGATTCGGATGATGTCAAGAGCCGTCCTTTGAGTTATCTGATAAAACGTGAGCGTGGGCATGAAAGATGGTCTGACCGGCTTCGCTGCCGGTATTGAACTGTAGCTTGAAAGAGCCATTGGTGTGTTCTTGAGCCAGTGAGGTTGCCTGCAACATTAGCTCACCCAGTACCGCAGGTGACGCTTCCGAAAGCTCAACAACGTTCTTGTAATGCTTCTTAGGAATCACTAATAGGTGGACCTTTGATAGCGGAGCAATGTCCCTAAATGCCAAGGTGTTTGCAGTTTCTGCAATTTTATCGGAGGCAATATCGCCTGAGACAATTTTGCAAAAGATGCAGTTAGCTTCCGTCATGTATTTCAGTCTAGTTTTAGCTAGCCCTAGCTCCAATTTCCAAGGGTTGCTTGAAGGTAGGAAACTACCGCCACACCAGCTGTGGAGGTTCTCAAAATGCCGCTTCCAAGACTAACCAGGCTAAATCCCGCAGAGCGAAACTGTTCAAGTTCTTGTGGGCTAATTCCACCTTCTGGGCCGACAACGATAGCTATCGACTGGTGTCCCACTATTGGCACACTCGTCAGGGAGGTGGTTGAGGTTGGGTCCAATACAAGCGTCAGATCGAAACTCTTCAGGCGATCTACCAGCTCACTGGTTCCCAAAACCTTCTCGACCTCAGGCACAAAGGGTCTAAGCGATTGCTTGGCAGCCTCGGTTGCGATGGTTTGCCAGCGAAGTCGGTGCTTGTCTTGTTTTTCGGGTTTCCAGATAGAAACTGATCTTTCGCTCTGCCAGGGAATCACAGTTTGAATGCCAAGCTCGGTGCAGGCCTGCACCGCCATTTCATCGCGATCTCCCTTGGCTAAGGCCTGAACAAGAACTAGTTGCGGCTTTGGCCTGTCAATTGTTTCCAGTGATTCAACATCCAGCTCTAGAAATTCCTTGGACAGTTGACTGACCTTGCCGCGAACCTTTTGGCCCTGACCATCAGATACGGCTATTGCCTCGCCAGTTTGTAGTCTGCGAACCGATATTGCATGTTTTGCTTCGGCGCCAGCAATTCTTATTTTGGAGCCAGCTTTTGTATCAGAGGGAATGGGTGAAATAAAAAGTGGCTCAACCACGGCGTCTTCCCTGGAACGCGCCTGACTTTCTCGGGACAAGGCCGGCGGTATCAGCTTTACGCAAGCCGGCAAGAGTTCGAAATAGTTCCTTTTGCTTTGAGTCCAACTTGGTTGGAATCTTTACCGAGAGAGTGACAACCAAGTCACCTCTGCCAGATTGGCGAAGCCTGCCAAAACCTTTTCCCTTTACGCTTACGGTGTCACCGGTTTGCGAACCGGCTGGAATTTGTAATTCAAGTTCCCCATCAAAAGTCTTTATCTTTACCAACGTTCCAAGAGCTGCCTCATGAAGAGGTAGCTCTAGCTCGCAAGTAAGCTCATCACCGGATCTACCAAATATCTGATGCGGGGCAATAGAAACATCAACATAGAGATCCCCGCTTGGGCCGCCACCAAATCCAACTTCACCGGAGCCAGATAGCTGCAACCTAATCCCATCTTCCACGCCAGCAGGGATTTTCAGTTCGATGTCTCTTCTTGCCCGCACTCTTCCCTGGCCACGACAATCTAAACAAGGCTCCGGGATTACGTGACCGTATCCGCGACAAGAACCACATGGGCTAGTTGTAACCATGGCACCAAGCAGTGAACGAACTTGAGTTTGCACCTGGCCACTTCCGTGACAGATGTCACACACTCTTGGGCTGGTGCCAGGCTTGGCACAACTTCCATTGCAGGTATCGCATAAAACAGCCGTGTCAACCGGAATTGACTTCTCAACTCCAAAGATTGCTTCTTCGAAACTTAGCTCAACTCGAAGCAGGGCATCCTGCCCACGTTCGGCTCTCGAGCGAGGTCCACGCTGACCGCCACCAAAGAAGGTCTCAAAAATGTCCCCAAAACCAAAGCTCTGGGAATCACCGCCAGAGTCGTATCGACGCCTTTCTTGATCGTCACCTAAAACTTCGTAGGCGTGAGTTACCAACTTGAAGCGCTCTTGAGCATCGTCTGAGTCGTTCACATCTGGGTGTAGCTCACGAGCTAACTTTCGGTATGCCTTTTTGATTTCTTCTGATGAAGCGCCTCTGGAAACGCCTAGAGTCTCGTAATGATCTGCCAAGAGTTAGAGTCCTCCAAGAGATTGCGTGAGATACCTGGCTACCGCTCGAACAGCACCGATGTTGGATGAGTAGTCCATTCGGGTTGGACCAATCACCCCGACCTTCGCTACTTCGCTACCTTGGTTCTCGTATCCAGAAACTAAGACTGAGGTGTTTGAAAGTGCATCGACGGTGTTTTCTCTACCGATTCTTAGTGAGACGCCGTGTTGATCGGCCTGCATCTCAGAGATCAACTTAAGTAAAACCACCTGCTCTTCGATGGCTTCTAGCACCGGAGAGATGCTTCCTGGAAACTCCCCCTGGCGCTTTGCGAGATTGGAAGTTCCAGCGAGCAATATCTTCTCTTGGCTGTTGGCGTCAACCAGTAACGCAACCTCTGGGATCACAGTGCCAGCAAGTGCCTGAAGTGGGGGGCTGATTTCGTCTTTGGAGGCAAGAAGTGTCTTATTTACTTGCGAAAGCGGCTTGCCGGCGACTTTTTCGTTCAGGAAGTTTCGAAGCTTTTCAACCGATGATGCTTCGTATCCAGAGGCTACTTCCATAACATGCTGCTGAATCCGACCGGAGTCAGTTATCAGCATCAATAGAAGTCTCTTTTCATCAATGGTGATTAGCTCAATGTGTCGAACTGAGGCTTTGCCCAGGCTTGGATACTGCACCAGAGCAATTTCATTGGTTAGCTGGGAAAGTAACCTTGCTGTTTGGGTAAGGGTCTCATCGAGGTCAGAACTTTTTGACATGAAGCCTTCAATAGCTGCGCGCTCAGCATTGCTAATTGGCTTGACTTCATTTAGGCGATCAACGAAGAGGCGATACCCCTTATCTGTTGGGACTCGACCGCTGGAGGTGTGAGGGGCGGCAATAAGCTCTTCTTCTTCCAGAATCGCCATATCGTTTCGAATGGTGGCCGCGGAAACTCCGAAGGAGTGGCGCTCAACTAAAGACTTGGAGCCAACTGGCTCATTGCTCTGGATGTAATCTTGCACGATTGCTTTTAGAACCTCGAGGGGTCTTTCCGAAATCAAGCTCAATCACCTACCTAGTTAGCACTCATTGCTTATGAGTGCCAATATTACCCGCTACAGGTAAATAAGTGTCAGCTGGATAGTGCTCGAACAACTGCGTCGGCAAGCAAGCGTCCCTTGAGGGTCAAAAGTAGCTTCCCTGCAATTGCTTGCGGGCCTTGAATCAAGCCATCAGCAATCAGTTGCGATATTGCTAGTTCGCTACCGGGTTGAAGTTTCTTGATCTGGTCAATTGACATGCCTTCTGAGGTTCTGGACTCAAGCAAAATGCGCTCGAGAGCCGAGGTTTCGATATCGAGCTGCTCTCTGCCGGCAGCTGGAGAAATTTCTTTCTCAAGGAGGTTCGCATAGCTAAGCGGGTGCTTATGATTCCACCAACGCACCGAACCAAGATGCGAGTGAGCCCCTGGCCCATAACCCCACCAGTCTTGCCCGCTCCAGTAAGCAAGGTTGTGATTGGACTTTAGATCTTCAGATTTAGACCAGTTACTTATCTCGTACCAGTTATAACCGGCTTCAGAAAGTAGCTTGTCTGCAAGCTCGTACTTATCTGCCTGCAAGTCCTCATCCACTTGCTCAAGCTCCCCCGAACTAATCTGCCGCGCGAGCTTTGTTCCAGGTTCAACGATCAACGAATATGCCGATAGGTGTCCGGGGTCTAGTTCGATTACCTGAAGAATCGTTTGCTCCCACTGCTCCAATGTCTCGCCTGGGGCTCCAAAGATTAGATCCAACGAGGTTCTAAAGCCAAGGTCCTTGGCCATTTCCAGAGCAATAGCAACATTTTCTGGATCGTGGGTTCGCTCCAATGTCTTCAAAACATCTGGAACAGCCGACTGCATTCCAATCGAAATTCTGTTGAACCCAGCGGCTCTCAATGCAGAAAGGCTATCCTTTGTTACCGAATCCGGATTGGCCTCAAAGGTGATCTCTGCATCTTGCTGAAAACCAAACTCGGATTCCAGAGCATCCAGAATGGCAATTAGATCAGCTGCTGGCAAAAGCGATGGGGTCCCGCCACCAAAAAAGACAGTCTTTAGTTTTCTTGGAGCAACATTTGATTGCTTCAAAATCTTGGCGGAAAGAATGATCTCTTGAATTAATGTAGCAGCAAAATCACTTTGCTTTAGGGTCCCAAGTTCACTTGAGGTGTAGGTATTGAAATCGCAGTAGCCGCACTTCACCGTGCAAAAGGGAATGTGCACGTAGGCATGAAAAGACCTGGATTCCGAACCAACGATCTCAGCCGGTGAAAACAATCCGTTTTCTGGAGGCTTATCACCTAGCGGAAGAGGGGCAGCCAATTACTTAGCCTTCTTTTCGCCCTTTTTTTCGCCATCTGAAGAAAGTGCGGCAATGAAGGCTTCCTGGGGCACTTCCACTCGCCCAACCATCTTCATGCGCTTCTTACCTTCTTTTTGCTTCTCTAGTAGCTTGCGCTTACGAGAAATGTCTCCTCCGTAGCACTTAGCAAGCACGTCTTTTCGAACAGCGCGAATTGATTCACGGGCGATAATTCTTGCTCCGATTGCAGCTTGAATCGGAACTTCAAATTGCTGCCTTGGAATTAGTTCACGAAGCTTTCCGGTAATCATTACACCGTAAGCGTAGGCCTTGTCTTTGTGAACAATGGCGCTAAACGCGTCAACTTGCTCTCCCTGCAATAGCAGGTCAACTTTTACAAGATCACCCTCGGCTAAACCGACTTCTTCGTAGTCCAAAGATCCGTAACCTTGCGTCTTGCTCTTTAGTTGATCAAAAAAGTCGAAGACAATCTCGGCAAGTGGAAGGGTGTAACGAAGTTGCACCCGATCCTCGCCAAGATATTGCATGTCAATCATGACGCCGCGACGAGTCTGGCAAAGCTCCATGATGGTTCCGACATAATCCTTGGGCGCCAAAACGGTGGCCTTGACCATTGGCTCCAAAACCTTTTTGATTTTGCCGGTAGGAAATTCGCTGGGGTTAGTGACAGTCACTTCCTTGCCATCATCAAGTGTTACTTCATAGACAACCGAAGGGGCCGTTGCGATTAGCTCTAGGCCAAACTCGCGCTGCAGTCGCTCGGTAACAATTTCTAGGTGCAGCAGCCCCAAAAAGCCACAGCGGAAACCAAAACCTAGGGCAACGGAAGTTTCGGGTTCATAAACCAAAGCAGCGTCGGAAAGCTTTAGTCGATCAAGGGCCTCTCGAAGATCTGGATAGTCCGAGCCATCAATTGGGTACACACCAGAGAAAACCATCGGAAGTGGCTCTGAGTAACCGGTTAGCGCTTGGGTGGCTGGCTTTGAAACTGTTGTTACGGTGTCACCAACCTTGGATTGCCGAACATCTTTTACGCCGGTAATCAAATAGCCAACTTCACCAACGCCCAACCCCTGAGTTGGTTCTGGCTCAGGTGAGCTCACTCCAATTTCTAGTAACTCGTGTACGGCACGAGTAGACATCATCTGAATCTTTTCCCTCGGTGATAAAGATCCATCAATCATTCGGATGTATGTCACCACTCCGCGGTAGCTGTCATAAACCGAGTCAAAAATCATAGCTCTGGCAGGAGCGTTGGCGTCTCCAACCGGAGCGGGAACCGTGGCGATGATCTTGTCCAAAAGCTCAGAAACTCCAGCGCCGGTCTTACCCGATACTCGCAGGCAATCTGCCGGGTCTCCTCCAATAAGGCTCGCTAGCTCTTCGGCGTATTTGTCAGGCTGTGCTGCTGGAAGATCAATCTTGTTTAGAACAGGAATGATCGTCAGCTCATTTTCCATGGCGAGGTATAGGTTTGCAAGAGTCTGGGCTTCGATACCTTGAGCGGCATCAACTAGCAACACCGCTCCCTCGCAAGCAGCTAGAGATCTTGAAACCTCATAGGTGAAGTCCACGTGGCCTGGGGTGTCGATCATGTTTAAGGCAAAAACTTCACCGTTGACTTCCCAAGGCATACGAACTGCTTGGGATTTAATTGTGATGCCTCGTTCACGCTCAATGTCCATCCGGTCTAAGTACTGGGCCCGCATAGACCGATCATCCACTACCCCGGTTAGCTGAAGCATGCGGTCAGCCAAGGTGGACTTACCGTGGTCGATGTGGGCAATGATGCAGAAGTTTCGAATTTGCCCCGGAGCCGTCTTGGACGGCTGCAGCTGAGATTTGGCGCGTGGCGACAAGGCAATTTCCTAAAACTATGGGGGTGAAAGCTAGCCTCCATTGTCCCATAACGCTAGCCAACTAGCTTGCTACTACCCCAATGCTGGTTGCCCTAGGCGGGAACCAGCTAGTAAGCTTGACGGAGTTGGGTTTCCCCAAAACGAAAGAAAAATAAATGGCAAATATCAAATCTCAGGTCAAGCGTATTGGCACGAACATCAAGGCCACTGAGCGTAATCGCGCAGTAAAAAGTGAGCTAAAGACTGTTGTTCGCGCAGCCCGTGAAGCCACCGTTTCCGGTGACAAGGCAGTTGCCGCAGCCGCACTAAAGGTTGCAAGCCGCAAGCTTGATAAGGCAGTATCCAAGGGCGTTATTCACAAGTCCCAGGCTGCTAACCGCAAGTCAGCCCTTGCCAAGAAGGTTGCTGGGCTCAAGTAAAGATCTTTAGAAACTTACCGGGGTCATTAGACCTCGGTATTTTTTTGCCCTCTGTTGGATAGCAGCAGCACAAGCTTTTCAAGCGCAAAAACACTATCGCGCTCCATTCCTTTGACCGCAGCATCGGCGGTGGCAACTGCCATCACAGCCTCTGCTAAACCCTCTTCGCTCCAGCCTGCCAAATCCTTCTGTGCTCGCTGGATCTGCCAGGGTTGTGCTCCAACTGTTGAAGCACTTGCATACTTGTTTCCATAGACCTTGGCCATCAGGCGAACCTTCATCGCAAATGCCGCGACCACTGGGACTGGGTCAGCGCCGGTAGCAATCACGTGTCTAAGTAGAGCTAGCGCTTCTGCCGATTGCCCAGCAAGAGCAGCATCGGCAACTTTGAAGGCGCTGGTTTCAACTCTTCCCCCGTAATACTTATCGACCATTGCTTCATCGATGCTTTCGCTTTGGTCAGAAAGCAACTGGGTGCAAGCAGCGGCAAGCTCTGAGAGGTCATCAGCAAAGGCATCAGATAAAGCCCTAACTGCTCCGGGCGTTACCTTTCTGCCAGCAGCTGCGAACTCAGCTTGTATGAAGGCTGCCTTATCGCTGTCCTTGTCGATCTTGGCGCAGGCGATTTCAATCGCAGCATCGCTTAGTCGTATCGCATCAACGAGCTTTTTACCTCGAACGCTTGAGGAGTTATGTCGCAAAACAACCGTGGTTTCGTTCTGTGGGTTATCAAGTAGCGCCAAACCATCATCAATTAATGCATCGCTACATTTTTCGGCTCCGTTGATGATAAGTAGTCTTGGCTCCATAAATAGCGAAGGGCTGGCCAGCGCATCGAGTTGCCCCGTTGAGTAATCAGAGGCAGCAATTTCATGAACCTCTAATCCAGTGTCTTTTTTCCTGAGTTGATCTCTAATAGCGCGAATGGCGCGGTCGGCTAAGTAATCTTCCGGTCCAGACACAAAGACAATTGGTGCTGGCTTAGCAGCTCGCCAAGACACCTGTTTTGCTTTACCCACCCTCCAAGCCTACTTATAGCCTGCAATAATGGCTCATTGGGAATCGGAACTGTAAAAAACCTCCATTAATCCTTACCCGAGTGTGCTCACAAATAGGATGATGTAAAGTGGTCGTTCATTCAAATACGCGATAGAGGCTAATCAGGATTGTAGGGTCTCGTGAAAAAGCTTGATTCCAAACCCGCAATTCAACTGATGATCAAGGCTGGAGTTCTGCCCCTCGAGGAGTACCCGGGTTCTGCCAAGCACTGGAAATGTAAGTGCCTGAAGTGTGGCCAAATCGTATGGCCTCAACACAGTTCGATAAAACAGAACCCCGGAAGTGGTGGCTGTAATC
>JBIJBA010000008.1:0-17972 GCA_044345455.1 Rhodoluna sp. | reverse complement strand
AACCCAAGTGGTTCTCAGGAAAAGAAACTATGCGAATGCACTTAGATTTCTTGAGAAGAACGAGCTGACACTTCTTGGTCCCTATGAGTCGTCTAAGGCAAGAGCGCTCTTCAGATGTGAGAGATGTGAAGCAGAATTTTCAGCAAGCTATACAGACTTCGTAAGCAATGACAGAACTTGTGCTTGCAAAAAGCGACCGCGAAAACCGTTGCAAGAGTCACATCCGGAACTTGCTCGGGAGCTACATCCAAAAGCAAATGGACTCTTAACTCCCGAGTACATCGGCACTGGTATGAGAACCAACGTTTGGTGGATTTGCCCGAACAAACACGAGTATCGTGCCTCTCCTGCGAACAGGGTAACCGGTAGTGAGTGTCGCTTTTGCCTGGGAATGGAAGCTTATGAGGGTGAATCAGATCTAGCCACCCTTCACCCTGAACTCTGTAAAGAACTGGCAACAAAAGCTGAACTAGAAAAGGCAAAGAAGCTCCGCCCAGGCTCGAATCAGAGGCTAATGTGGCGCTGCACCAAAAACAAAAGACACATTTATCCCATGAATCCAGTTGACAGATTAGTTGCTGGCTCGGGCTGCTCATACTGTGCAGGTAAACGCGTGATGACTGGTGACAACGATTTCCTAACACTTTTCCCAGAAGAGGCAGCGGAGTGGGACTACGACGCGAATTTCCCGCAGCGTCCTGAAATGGTTCATGCGGGAAGCAATGAAAAGTATGCCTGGCTCTGTGCGTTTGATTCAAGTCATAGGTGGATGGCAACGCCAAACGACCGTAAAAGAACCGGCTGCATGAAGTGCTCTCGCTTTCAAACAGGGCGTAACGACCTAAGAACCAAAGCTCTAATGGCAGGAAGGGAGGAGCTTATTGAGGAATGGGACTCGGAGAAAAACAATCGGTCAGCATCGGAAGTCTCGTACGCCTCTAATGACATGTTTTTCTGGAATTGTCCTAAGGTGCCAAAGCAGCACTCCTACTCCGCAGTGGTCGCAAATAGGTGGTTTGGAGGCACCGGTTGCCCTACGTGTTCACCTAGCGCCTATGATGCAACTTCTCCTGGTGTACTGTACTTCATTGAGAACAGCACTCTCGGTGCAAGAAAAATAGGCATCACCAACAAAAATGCGAAGACAAAGCGTGTGGATAAGTTCGTCAAGGCAGGCTGGAAGTTGATTCTAAGAATTGATGATGACGACGGTTACCTTATCAAGAGGACTGAACAGATTCTCTTACGTCAAATTCGAGAAGAGCACATGCTTCCAGAGTTTCTCGAAAAATCAGACATGCGAGGAATGGGCGGTTCAACCGAGACCTTCTCTTCGCAAGGGGTCACAAACATAGCTCTGAAGGACCAAATCACTTATGAGTATGAGAGGTCAAAGTCCCGATTGAATGCAGCCAAGCTCGACAGATTTCAGTTAGGTTAAGCATTATCTGTCCACAGTTCAGGATTCCGCCGCGATTTGGATGTCAACTTTGCATTTCGTACACAGCCAGACCCAAACGCCAGCAATCTGGTAGCTAGAGAAACACTTCCCGTCTGGGCAAAGAAAGCATCTCATAACTGGAACCATAGCTAAGAACCCAAGCTTTAGGTTTACTTATCCACAGTGCAAAGAGCATAGCATCGCTAAGAAGTGGCGATATTTACAAGCTTCGGAGCTCGAACAATTACGTTCTTGACGCTCTTGCCTTCAAGCGCCTTTTTCACAACATCAGAACTCATCGCAAGTTTCTCAAGCTCTGCTTCGCTTATATCTGTTGAGACCTCGAACTTGTCACGAAGCTTGCCATCGATTTGAACCACGGCGGTCAAGCTGGTTTGCACCAATAGCTCTGGAATTGGCTTAGCAAATCCTGCTAGCGCAACAGCTGGCTGGTGCCCCAGCCCTTGCCACATGTCCTCTGCAGTGTATGGGGCAAATAAACTCAGCGCCTTGGCAACAGTTTCTGCTGCTTCGCGAACTGCAGGGTCTTTAGGTCCTGGCTTTCCATCGATTGCCTTACGCAAAGCGTTAACGAGCTCCATAACCTTTGCAACACCTACGTTGAACTTGAAAGATTCAATCTGCTCTGGGAACTGCTGTAAGAAAAGATGTGTGGCTCTTCGAAGCTCTAGATCTCCCGAACCAAAGTCCACCCCAGGCTCAGACTGAACTTCATTGGCACATCTCCAGGCACGAGCTAGGAACTTTGAGCTCGCAGCTGGAGAAACATCAGCCCAGTCAATGTCATCTTCTGGAGGCCCTGCAAATGCCATGGTGAGGCGAACTGCATCTACGCCGTGTTCGTCGAGCTGCTCAGAAAGACGAACAAGGTTTCCACGAGATTTACTCATCGCCGAACCATTCATTTGAACCATTCCCTGGTTTAGCAATCTAGTAAACGGTTCCTCAAAATCTAGATGACCCAGGTCATGCAGCGCCTTGGTGAAAAAGCGTGCATACAAAAGATGCAAGATTGCATGGGTTACTCCACCGACATATTGATCAACCGGCGCCCACTGCTTGGCCTCTGATTTAGAGAAGGCTTCAGTGTCTGAATTTGGTGATAGGAATCTAAGGAAATACCAAGAGGAGTCAACGAAGGTATCCATGGTGTCGGTGTCGCGTTTGGCGGGACCGGCACACTTCGGGCACGGCACATTTACCCAGTCGGTTGCTGCTCCAAGCGGTGAGGTGCCCTTAGGAGACAGATCCAAGCCTTTGGAATCTGGAAGCCTAATTGGAAGCTCTGATTCAGGAACTGGAACTTCGCCACAAGTGTCGCAGTAAACAATAGGAAACGGAGTTCCCCAGTAACGCTGCCTAGAAATCAACCAGTCACGCAGGCGGAAATTCTTTGCGGTTTTTCCTTTTCCTGCGGCTTCAAGTGTTGCCGTGATCTTCTTGATGGCATCAGCCTTATTCAATCCGTTGAGCTCTCCAGAGTTCACCAGAACGCCATCGCCGGTAGTTGCTATTCCTGATTCGGAAGGGGCTGGCTCTCCGGTTTCAACAACTACTTGAACGGGCAAGCCGTTTGTTTTGGCAAAATCTAAATCTCGTTGATCGTGAGCTGGAACAGCCATGATGGCTCCTGTTCCATAGTCAGCGAGCACATAATCCGCTAACCAAATTGGAATTCGCTCACCGTTGACGGGATTGATTGCAAACCTGCCAAGATCAACACCATTTTTAGGTCGGTCAGTTGCCAATCTTTCGATGTCATTACTTTTCTTGGTGGCTTCCAAAAAGTCTTGGTACTTCATGCGAACCTCTGGGCTCGAGCCTGCTGCAAGTTCTGCTGCCAAATCAGAATCAGCGGCCACAACCATAAAGGTTGCACCAAATAGAGTGTCTGGTCTTGTGGTGTAAACCTCGATAGGTGCTGACCTGCCCTCTATTTCAAACTTGACTACCGCTCCATAGGACCTTCCGATCCAGTTGCGTTGCATCGAAAGAACTTTTTGTGGCCAGGCACCCTCAAGCGTGTCTAGATCGTCAAGCAACCGGTCGGCATAGTCAGTGACTTTGAAATACCACTGAGTCAGAGCTTTCTTAGTTACGGCAGTGTCACACCTCTCACAGAGACCCTGGACTACTTGCTCGTTAGCAAGAACTGTTTGGCAAGATGGGCACCAGTTAACGTTGGAGTTCTTGCGATATGCCAAGCCTTTTTTGTAAAACTCTAGAAACAGCCACTGGTTCCACTTGTAATACTCAGGGTCTGAAGTGATAAGTACACGGTCCCAGTCAAAACTGCAGGCGTATCGGCGCATGGAAGCTTTTTGCTGTGCGATGTTGTCGTAGGTCCAGCCCCTTGGGTCTAGGCCTCGTTTAATAGCCGCGTTTTCTGCTGGAAGCCCGAACGAGTCCCAACCGATTGGGTGCATGACGTTATAGCCCTGCTGGATCCAGTACCTGGCGATGACATCGCCTAGTGCATAGGCCTCGGCATGACCCATGTGAAGATCGCCAGAAGGATAGGGGAACATGTCCAAAACGTATTTCTTTGGTCTTTTGTCATCAGCTTTGCCGGAGTCAAAAGGTTTTAGCTCATCCCAAACAGGCAGCCATTTCTTGGCTAACGCATTCGCGTCATACTGCTCTGACTCGGTGGACACTTGAAATCTCCTGCTGATTTACGAACTTGCTAGTAAAGGCTACCAAGAGCCAAGCAAAGAATTACTTGTTTGCTTTGGGCCAAAAGGCGATAGCCCCCGCGATTGCTAAAGCAAAAAGAGGTATTGCACCAAGCGCTGGGCTTCCAGCCCAGGCTAATAAAGTTAACCCTCCCAGCAGCACCAGATAGGAAATTACCCAATACTTTCCAATTTTGTTCTTTCGAAACAGGATTGAAAGAACTGGTCCAACTAGGCCAAGAAGTATAAGGCCAAAGAAAATGATGGTGACAAGCAGGACTAGTGATTCCAAGTTGTGCCTCCCAGGGTTCTAAGAAGTGCCTCTGCTTTGAGCATAGTTTCTTGAAGTTCCTGCTCTGGATTGGAATCAATTGTGATTCCCCCACCAACCCCAAGGCTCGCAACATTTCCCTCAAACACCAACGTCCTGATGGTCATCCCTAGATCAGCCGAACCATCAAAACCTAGATATCCAATCGCTCCCGAGTAAACCCCGCGAGGGCCCGCTTCTAAATCTTCCAGAATCTCTATGGCTCGAATCTTTGGCGCTCCAGTCATTGATCCAGCCGGAAAGCAGGCTTCCAATGCTGTGACGGCATTTTGATTTGCAAGAAGCTCTCCAGTAACAGTGCTGACTAGCTGATGAACTGTTGCATATGATTCAACGTCAAAGAGCTTTTCAACGGTGACTGACCCTGGTTCGCAAATTCTTCCTAGATCATTTCGCATTAGGTCAACAATCATTAGGTTCTCGGCTTGCTCTTTTTCGTTTTCTTTCAGCTCTTTGGCTAGCAGCTCATCTTCAACAGGAACTTGCGACCTTGGACGAGTTCCCTTGATTGGCTTGCTAGATATTTTGCCTTCAGCGGTAACTCTTAGAAATTGCTCAGGTGAGGAGCTGACTATTTCACGGTTTCCTGTCTTGATGTAGCTTCCGTAAGGTGCTGGGTTTTGCTGCCTGAGAGTCAGGAATGTCTTTAGCGGGTCTGCGTCGTGCTCAATAAGAATCTGATTCGTCAAACAAAGCTGATACACATCCCCCGAGGCGATGTGCTGCTTGCACTTTTCTATTAGCTCCAGATACTTATCCGGTGAATGACGAAGCTTGCTGGAAATAATTTTTGGCTCTTTGGTTCGTTGCATGTAAGAACCGAACTCCCCTCCCACCAAGGTCAATCGAAGTAGGGCTGCACGGTGCCAGTTTTGAAATTCGGCCTCGGTTTCAAATAGACCAACGAAATACATGTGACGATCGCGGTGGTCAAATACCATCGCTCGATCAATAATCATTAGCTCAGCTTTTTCGCCAGAGGCTATCTCGCGAGCGCCTTTGAGTATCTCGTAGCCTAGATAGCCAACCAGCCCTGGCCTAAAGCTAAATGGAATCTGATCTTCGGGGAAGCTATCGATAGATTCCTTGATTTTGGCCAGATGGCTGTTGATAGCTTCAAGCGGGTTGTTGCCAAGATCAAGTGTTGAGCCTGCGGAGCCAATGACAGAAACTGGTTCGTCGGGGTGGGTTGATCGATCCAGCCAAAAGCTATTGGGGTCGTCTTTGTGGATGGAGATAAAGATGTCAGCTGGGTTCACAAAGCCACGGAGCTTGGCTAGCTCTAGACGCAAAATGGCCACCTTGTGTGAGATTGATTTGGGCTGAAAGAAAAGCTCGTACTCTATAGATTAGACCAAGGCCTATAGGAGTAATCGATGAGCGTTCTGGGGGATTTTTACCGCCTAGAAAACGCAGAGCTTAAGCCGCTTATTGTTTCCGGCCCCGAAGTTCAACTAAAGGTAGCTGACTCCTGGCTGGTTGAAAACGGTGCCGTTAGATCCTTGCAGGCTCACTTCGATAGATTCGCCAACTGGGTTATCGCTGAGGACCCTAATCAAGAGTCTCTGTTGAAAGGTTTCTTCGCCGAGGTTAGACGCCTGACTCCGAGAGAAGGTCGGTGGTTTCCAAGAATCGAGTATCACGGCGAGCAAGAGCCAGCGGATCGACTACACCTCAGACTTCGTGAAGCGCCAGCGCCGGTGGAATCAATAGTTTTATGGCAATACCCAGATGCTGACCCAAGGCTGTCTCCGTTGGTCAAAGGTCCTGACCTATCGTTATGTCAGCAACTTAGACGTCACGCCAACATGAACGGTGCCACCGAAGCGGTAATCACTGATTCCAAAGGATTTGTTGCCGAGGGTGCCCTAAGTGCCCTGGTTTGGTGGCGTGGCAACGTGCTTTGCTCCTCCGATGATCAAACCAATTGGTTACCTTCTATTACCAGGCAAGAGCTGTTCCAGATAGCCAGTCAAATGGGCGTTGAAACCAGGGTTGAAAACATCAAGCCTGAGGAGCTTGTGAAGCTACCTATTTGGGCTCTTAGCTCTCTAAATGGCATAGTTCCAGTTACTTCCTGGGTGGGATTGTCAGATGAGCTACCTAGTTCTTCCCAGCTGGAACCATTTACCAAGCGATTAAAGCTACTGAGCACTCAGGTTGGCTAAAGCAGTCACACAGTAGATTCCAACCTTTCTGTGGCAGGATTAACAGCGTGAATGAAGCTCTCGACTGGCTACTGGCTTTAGTCCAGGGTGTTGATCCTGTTTGGCGAAATGTTGCCGCTGGGGTCGCGATCATGCTCGAGACTTCTTTGTTTATTGGCTTGATCATGCCAGGAGACACGGTTGTGCTTGTGGCCTCGACTGGCGTTGTTGACCTTTCAGACTTTTTTTGGCTCATAGGTGCAGTTTTACTAGGTTCGCTAATCGGTGAAACCATCGGCTTTTTTATCGGAAGACTCTTTGGCGATCGGATCAGGGCCTCCAAGCTAGGCCAGCGCTTTGGTGAAGAGAATTGGCGACGAGCTGACATCTTCGTTGAAAAAAGAGGTGGCCCAGCCGTAGCAATCTCCAGGTTCCTACCCGTGTTGCACTCGCTAGTTCCGGTTGTGGCGGGAGCCACCAAGATGAGATACAAGACCTTTATTTCATGGACCTTTGCTGCCTGCCTGGTGTGGTCTGTCGTCTATGTCGCAATTGGCTACATCGCCAGGGCTAGCTACGAGGAGGTGGCCTCAAACTTCAAATTTGGTGCCTTTATCTTTGTGGGCATCATCGCCCTATTCATTGTTTTGATCCACTTTGCCAAGAAGAAGATCTCCAAGGCTGCCGACAAGATGATTGCCGAGGACTCCCCAAAGGCCTAGTTAGGGCCCTGGATAGGCCGATTTTTGATTGTCGGCTGATACCCATACACTAATTATTCGAACACTTGTTCGAATAATTAGAGCACTATGGGGCAAGCAAATGATCAGGGTAGACGAGTCAATCCAGGTAGCAACTAACCAAGCGGGTGAGCCGGTGGGCTTTAGCTGGCGAAATGGTAGCTATCAGGTGATCACTAAGCCGGTTCGCTGGTTTTCCAGAAAGAACTGGTGGGATGAGTCCGCCAGAGCCCAGCGTGGTATCGGAGCTGGGGTTCTAGAGCTTGAGATGTGGCGACTAAGTGCCAGTAAAGAAAACTCCTCCCCCGCTCAGTTTGAGCTAATTCACACCGAAGCAACCAACAGCTGGCAGCTAATTCGAATATTTGGATAGCAATGTCATTTACCCACCTGAACGTTTCCTCTGCTTACTCGTTTCATTTTGGAACCGCTAAGCCAGACGAGCTTGCTAAAGCTGCAAGTGCTTTAGGTTTTGACGCGCTCGCGATAACAGATCTAAATGGTCTCTATGGTGCCGTAAAGCACATCGGTGCTTGCCTAAGCCAAAGCATTGCACCGATAGTTGGAGTTCGACTAAACGTGCAGCACAAAGGAACCGTAACAATACTTGCCAGGGGTCATAACAACGGCACCGGTTGGGCCGCTCTTTGCAGAATCATTTCTGCAGCTCAGAAAAAAAGCAAAAAAGAAGTAGTTACTTCTCAAAAAGATCTAGCTGCATTGATGGCAACAGACAGTAAAGCCAACTGCACCATACTGCTTGGGCCCGATTCTGATTTTGGTCAAGCAACAATACTTTCCAATGCCACTGATGCTGCCAAGAAACTTTTGGAGTGGCAAGAGTTGCTTCCTTACAAATCAGCGCTTGCGGTTGAAATAGTTTCACACCTAACTGAACCAGGAACCAACTACTCCACCATGCAGGCTAAAAGAATGCTGCAGCTTGCCAAAACTATCGGCATTACACCGGTACTAACCAACGCCGTTAGATACCTTGAACCAGATGATGCGCTAACCGGCGATGTCCTAGATGCCGCAAGGCATCTAGAGGCGCTTGGCTTATTTGACCCACAACCAAACGCCCAGGCTTGGCTAAAGCCCGCGAGCTTGATGGAAAAGCTAGCTCTAGAAATTACCGAGAGTAAAACTCTGGCCCTAGAGCTACTTTCTAATACCGAAGCGCTAGCAAAACAGCTAAGGCTAGATCCGGTATCGGATTGTGGTTGGTCCAAGCCCAAAACCCCTGAGAAGTCAGCGCTCGGCATTGAGGGAAACCCCTTTGAGGTGCTGTGGCAAAAAGCTCACACCGGAATCAACTGGCGATATCCTGATAAAAGTGAAGACAAGCTATTGCCCATTAGGCACCGCCTGCATCAAGAACTAATAACCATCAACAAGCTAGGTTTTGCTACCTACTTTCTAACCGTTGCCGATGTTGCCCAGATGATCAGAGACATGAGAATCAGAACGGCAGCTCGAGGCTCTGGAGCTGGCTCAATGGTCAATTACCTACTTGGTATCTCAAGTGTTGACCCGATAGAGCATGAGTTACTGTTCGAAAGATTCCTAAGCACCGAGCGCTCTAGCTTGCCAGATATCGATATCGATGTTGAATCAGCCAGAAGACATGAAATTTACCGGGCAATATTCAAGCGCTACGGCGGCAACAGGGTCACGCTACTTTCGATGCAGTCCACCTATCGCGGTCGAGGTGCCGTAAGAGATGGTGGCCTAGCTCTTGGATTCGAGCCAGAACAAATTGATGAGATAGCAAAAAGCATCTGGCGCTTTAGCGCGAGAGATTTTCGTGGAATGTTAGGAAAAAAGCCAGAGCTAAAACAGCTTGCTGTCCAGCTAGAAACTGACCGCAGGTTAAACCTTTTAGTTGATGTCACCGAAAGATTAGATCGACTACCAAGACACATCTCGATGCACCCGTGTGGAGTAATACTCGGTAACGAGCAGCTTCTTTCACTTACCCCAGTTGAACCAAGCGGCCTGGGGCTTCCGATGAGTCAGTTCGATAAGGACGATATGGATCCGATGGGAATGCTCAAGCTAGACATTCTTGGGGTTCGGATGCAATCGAGCATGGCCTACGCGATTAGGGAAATAGAACGCGTTTCCAAAAAAAGCATCGATCTAGATGCAATCCCAAGAGATGACGCGGAAACCTTCAAACAAATAAGAACTACAAACACCCTTGGGGTGTTCCAAATTGAAAGCCCGGGCCAAAGAGAGCTAACCGGTAAGCACCAGCCCACAGAGTTTAATGACCTGACGATACAGATTTCGCTGTTTAGGCCAGGTCCGATGAAGGGCAACATGATCTCCCCCTACCTAGATGGTAGGCATGGCTTTATCAAGCCGGATTTCATACATCCAGACCTGGAGCCGATTCTAAAATCCACCCACGGCGTTGTTATCTTCCACGAACAGCTACTCAAGATCCTGAACGTTATGACTGGTTGCTCGCTAGCTAAAGCCGATGAGCTTAGAAGGTCTCTTGAGAAAGACCGCAAGTTTGTTGAGAAGTTCTTCAAAGAAAACGCCACTAAGCGCGGCTACTCGAGAGTTGTTGTTGATCGCATCTGGAGCGTACTTGATGGCTTTGGAAGCTTTGGTTTCTGCAAGGCTCACGGGGCTGCCTTTGCGCTACCTACCTACCAAAGCGCCTGGCTAAAAACTCACTACCCAACTGAGTTTTTAGCTGGCCTATTCACCCACGACCCTGGAATGTATCCAAAGCGCTTGCTGCTTGCAGAAGCCAGAAGACTCGGGGTGAAGATTCTTGGGGTTGATGTGAATGAGTCCAAAGATGAGTATCTAGTGGAGAAAACCCCTAATGGACTAGCTATTCGTATGGCGCTCACTGATCTTTATGGCATTTCTGGGGCAGAAATTGGTCGCATTATCGATAATGCCCCCTATAAAGACCTTGCCGATTTCTACTTGCGAGCTAACCCGGGAAGGGCTACCGCTAAGAACCTTGCGCTAATCGGTGCCTTGGATCAACTTGGGGCTAACAGCCAAGATCACACTCGAGGAGATGTGCTCGAAAGAGTTAGGCAGCTAAGCGCCTTGAAATCAAGACCGAAGCTCACCAAAGATCAGCCCATGCTGGATTTTGACTTGATTGATTTGATGCCCAAGGGAAATCCTGAATTCACCAAGGAACTTCAGCTAGAAAGCGAAATGGATCTACTTGGCATGGATGTCACGGACCATCAGCTGGCTAAGTATCAGCCGATGCTGGATCAAATGGGTGTGGTTCGAGCAAGCGAACTTGTTGGGCTTAGATCCAAAACCGATGTTCTAGTTGCTGGTGTAAGGGTGGCAACCCAGTCTCCCCCAATGCGTTCAGGAAAGAGAGTTGTCTTTATAACCCTCGATGATGGCACAGGGTGTTCGGATGCAACATTTTTTGATCAGGCCCAAGAGCGATCCAGCCACGTGCTTTTCAATACCAGACTCATGGTGGTTTCAGGCAAAACCCGAAGAACCGGAGTCAAAGGAGTTTCAGTAATGGCCGAAAACGCCTGGGACCTAAATCAACTGTGGCAGCAATACCTTAAGAAGAATTTAGTCGCGGTTGAAAATTGACAACAAGCGAAGAATTTCAACGTATAGCCAGATAAGGGTAACGGCAAGACCAAAAGCTGCGCGCCATTCCATATCTACTGGCCACTTGTCTCTAGCACCCACGGTGATGGTTTCAAAATCAAGATTCAGTGTGAAGGCCGCAAGACCAGCTCCCACCAAACCGGCAAGCCATCCAAAAGCAGAGCCGTAAACGCCAGCCGCTCCGGTGATCAAAACAAAACCTAGGTTGATAACAGCAAAGATTAGGTAACCAACGATTGCAAAGGTCATGATTCTGGTGAACCTGGCATCAACCTTGATCCAACCAAAGCGGTAAGCGGCAAACATCGCACCAGCGGTAGTCAAGGTTGCCAAAACTGCGGACTGAACAATGCCTGGGTACATGGACTCGAACATCGCCGAAATTCCACCCAAGAAAACACCTTCAACTGCTGCGTAGGCAACAATTACAGCTGGCATGACCTTCTTAGAAAAGGTGATCCACAAAGCAAGACCAAGACCAACAAACATTGCTGGGAACCAAAGAGCCTGAAGCGGCTGGAAGAACCAAGTGGCAGCGGCTGTAATCAGCAACACAACGAAGATTGCTGCTACCTTGCCAGCTGTTCCCTCAACGGTCATTGGCTCATTTTTGGAAGCAATCTTAGAAAATTCTGCATCCACAAGGTCCTGAGGAACCTCACGAGCAGCCTGTAATCCGGTTTGCATTGAGCGGTTAAACACTGGGTTGTGGGACAAGATGTTCTCCTTTTGTCTGTTGGTGTAACACCTAAATTCTAAGCCGATTTCCTGAAAGTTAGCTGAGCGCTAGCTCACGGGCAAGTATTTCGACGTGCTCAGGGCTAATCTGGTGCCCTCCAGGGTGCATCAGGACCTCAACTCTGGCTCCCCAAGCCCCAAACTCCTGGATCATGTCCTCGCTTTTTTGCTTAGGTGAGTAGGGGTCCTTTTCTCCGTTGGCGATGAATACGAACTTTCCTTCAAGGTCTGGCTTGAATTCGGTCTCCACAAAAGCCCTAGTAGTACCAAAGGCAAGAATTCCTCGAAGAAGCTCAGGGTGAACCGTTAGCAAAGCACCAGCCATGTGAGCTCCGTTTGAGAACCCAACAGCAGTTACTCGCTTGGGGTCAAACCCGTAATGCTTACTCGCTAGCTTGAGAAACTCAGCCAGGGACTCAACAGCTTCAAGCAGGGTGTCTTCCTTGGCGCTAAAGTCCTCAGAATACTTGAAGAACCTCACCATGCCATCCTGGTTGGCAAGGCCCCGAGGAGACAAGATGCTAGCTGAAGGGTCCAAGGCTTTGCCTAAAGACAATAGATCAAACTCATCCGCACCAGATCCGTGCAGGAGTAAAAGGGTATTTCCGGATTGAGACGACGGCAGCCAGACGTGTGGTCTTGATAGTTTTGCTTCAGTCATCGTCTCAGTCTAGATATCAATTCGTGAATCTAATCGTTAAACAAAAAAGTAGCCCCGAGGGGCTACTTAGTTGTGGACCTGAGGGGACTTGAACCCCTGACCCCCTGCATGCCATGCAGGTGCGCTACCAGCTGCGCCACAGGCCCTGATGTATAACTTTGTTAGCTTAGCTCAAACTGGGGCTAGCTGACAAAGCAGTTAGCTTTAGCTCCGGGCAGTCGCTCCAGATTCTTTCGAGCGAGTAGTAGACGCGATCTTCCTCGTGCATGACGTGGCAGATTATTTCTCCAAAGTCTAGAAGTACCCATCGTCCCCCGGCTTTTCCTTCGCGACGAAGTAGTTTGATGCCTTGCTCTAAAAGCTTTTCTTCGATGCCATCAGAGATTCCAACGACTTGGCGCTCATTTCTCCCAGAGGCAATAAGGAATATATCCGTTAGTGGCATGTGAGACGAAACATCAAGAGCGACGATGTTTTCAGCTACTTTGTCAGAAGCGGCCGCTGCAGCTAGTTCTGCAACTTCAATTGCTTTTTTAGTAGCGCTCACAAACACCCATCTTTATAAGATTCCAAGCATGAACGCAGCCACCGTAAGTGCTCCTACGGAAATCATGAGAACAACAGTGGACATAACCGCATAGACCTGCCCTTGGCCTTTTCGGTTGATCAGGGTCAGCTCAACTACCTTGGCCCTAGTTTTAGCAATTCCAGCAGCGCGGATTGGGGCCACTGAGGAAACGAATGAATTGAGGCTATCTTCAGCAACAGCTTCGTCTGCTTGTTCGCTTTCCAAGATTACGGTGATGCTACCCGTAGTTGGATCAACGGTTGGAATCTGAATTGAACCAGTTGTTACTGCCGGTCCAGAGCCTGAAAGAACAATAGATCCAGAGAGCATGTCCGGAACTTTGTCCAAAATGATCGATGCAGTTACTGGCTCAATACCCAAATTTGCAGTTGAGCCAAAATTAGAACCGGTTACTGGTTCCAAAAAGATATCTGGTGTCGCGATAACAGGAACTGATCCAGTGAGGGTGTGATCGTCAAAAAGCGGTGACCTGTCAGTTGCAGCGGACTCCTTTAGGTCATTTAGGCCCCGAAGTTCGCGACGAGATTTTGCCACCTGCGGCTGGCTTGGAGGAATTACGTATGGTTCGTAGCTGGGAGTTTGAGGCAACGGAGGTGCTGCCTCTGGAACGTACGGTATGTAACCGGTGTTTTCGGGTGCCGGTTCAGAAAATGAAGGAATGTATGGCTCAAAGGACGGAGCTGTTGTGGTTTTCTCTAAAGGTTGCTTATCGACAGCAGTTGACTCGGCTGCCCTACGTTCTCTTCTCGACTGAAATGTGGGGCTATCGCTCATGAGAGTCCCTTGTATAAGCCATGCTTACCAATGTACTGAACCACACCATCAGGAACTAGATACCAAATAGGTTCGCCGTTAGAAACCCGATTCCTACAGTCGGTCGAGCTAATCGACAGCGCCGGAACTTCAACAACCGTCACTGTGCCCTCAGGGACATCAGGAATCTGAAGGGCATGTCCCGGTCTACTAACCGCAACAAAGTGTGCCAAATCCCAAAGTCGCTGAACTTCTTTCCACGCCAAAATTTGGGCAATAGCATCGCTTCCGGTTATGAAGAACAGTTCGGCATCTGGATAGCTGTTCTTTAGATCGGTAAGGGTATCAACCGTGTAAGTGGGCTTGTCTCTATCGATGTCAACTCTAGAAACTAAGAATCTTGGATTGGCTGCCGTTGCAATAACTGTCATGAGGTAGCGATGCTCACCACCGGTGACTTCTGGTTTCTTTTCTGGCTCACCGGTCGGAACGAATACCACTTGATCGAGCTTTAGAGCTGCTGCAACTTCGCTGGCGGCTACTAAGTGGCCGTTGTGAATTGGGTCAAAGGTTCCACCCATAACTCCCAGTCGAATTTTAGCCATAGAGAATTTGTAGGCCTAGTGACCTTGCGAGCTCGAATTCTTGTGATCGTGGCGGTTGGCTACATCGCGATACGAGTAAACGACAAAAGCAAGAAGGATAAACACACTCATCGCAATGGCCCCGAAAGCTAGAGCAGGAATTGGTAGTTCGCTGTGTTGTATGAACACACCATCGGTTTCAGATAGTAGTACAGCTAGCAAAATGATCTCCTTAGAAGTGTTATACCTAGAATAACCTAGGCGCGCGTTTGGCCGGCACCTCTAGCCAGCCATTTCGTGCTTGTTAACTCTCTTAGCCCCATCGGACCGCGGGCATGCAGCTTTTGAGTTGAAATCCCAACCTCAGTTCCGAAGCCAAACTGCCCACCATCGGTAAATCTCGTTGAGGCATTGACCATAACTACCGCTGAATCGATTTCGTTTAGGAAACGTTCCGCGTGAGCTTGATCGCTTGTGATTATCGATTCAGTGTGGTGGGTTGAGTACTTCTTTATGTGATCCATTGCCTCATCCAAAGAAGCGACCACTTTGACTGCCAAATCCAGCGTGTAGTACTCGGCATGCCAGTCTGCCTCGGTTGCCAAAACGGAATCTGGATAGATGCTGTTTACTTGCTGGTCGGCGTGAAGTGTTACTCCAGCAGCTACCAAGCGATCGAGAACCTTGGGAAGAATAGTTGAGGCAACTGCTTCGTGAACCAGTAATGTTTCCAACGCATTGCAAGTAGCTGGGCGTTGCACCTTTGAGTTGAACACAATCTCAACAGCCCAGTCTGAGTTAGCGGATTCGTCGATAAACACGTGGGTCACACCGTCACCGGTTTGAATAACCGGAACTTTTGATCCTTCGACTACGGCATTAATCAAACTTGCGCTTCCCCTTGGAATTAGTACGTCAATTAGGCCACGAGCTGCCATCATCTCGTTCGCGCCTTCTCTGCCAAAGTCATCAACTGTTTGAACCAGCTCTGGGCTAAGGCTTGAACTTGCCAAGGCTTCCTTGAGTATTTTCGCCAGGGCGATGTTGGTGTTTTCGGCAGCAGTTCCACCGCGAAGGACAACAGCATTTCCAGACTTAATTGCCAAGGCGCTGATGTCGATAGTCACATTCGGTCTAGCTTCGTAGATAACACCGATTACTCCAAAAGGAACACGTATCTGAGTTAGGTCTAGTCCATTCTCAAGAGTCTTGGCCTGGACGATCTCACCTATTGGATCCGGTAGCGCAATGACCTCATTGATTGAATCAGCCAAAGACTTGATTCTTGCATCGCTTAGCCGAAGGCGATCTTGCAATCCGGTCGCAAGATTTGATTTCACGGCCTGCTCTAGATCAATTGAGTTTGCCGCGAGAATCTCAGCACTGCGAGCAACAAGTAACTCGGCAATAAACTTCAATGCTTCGTTTTTGGACGCTGTCGAGGCACTGGCCATTGTGTAGCTAGCGTCTTTAGCTGCCTGAATTCTTTGTAACGCGGTCATGATTCGAGCCTAGCCCCGAGCCTTACTGGTTTGTGGTTTAGGTTCAAAGAAGGTTCCAGAGTTAGTTCCAGAAAGAACCAAGCCAACATTGTCTGCATTGGTGACGATAACCGCTATTCCGGCTTCTGTGCACTCCCTGGCCGCTGCAACTTTTGTGATTGCCCCACCGGTTCCAACACCCGTATTCGTTCCACCAATTTCTAAGGCACTCATGTCCATATCAAATGGAACGTGGGAAATCAGCTTTGCCGCAGGGTTAGTGGGCGGGATGTCATAAATACCATCAACATCACTTAGTAAAACTAATGCATCTGCACCAATCAGGTTTGAAACCATGGCAGCCAGATGATCATTATCTCCAAAGCGAATTTCTGTAGTAGCCACGGTGTCGTTCTCGTTCACAATGGGAAGCGCCTTGAGTTCGAAGAGTCTCTCTAAAGCCTTTCTTGCATTGTCCCGGCTTTCGTGATTCTCAATGTCCGGAACAGTCAGTAAGACCTGACCGGCGATAATCCCGAATCTTTCGAGAGACTTCTGGTACTTGGAGACCAAACGGAACTGACCAACCGCTGCTAGAGCCTGAAAAGTTTCTAGGTCTGTGGGTTTTTTCTCGAAGTCAAAAAGTGGCATACCGGTGGCAATGGCTCCCGATGACACAAGGACTATTTCAGTGCCGCGCTCCATTGCCTTAGCGAGTGCATCAACGAGGTTGTCTATCTTGTCTTCGTTTACACCGGTTACCGAATTTGAACCAATCTTGACTACAACTCTTTTTGCGCCTTCAAGCCAGTTAGCTTTTTCAGACATTTACTTTTCCTCCTCTGGCAAAGGCGTGCTCCAAGCTCCGGACTTGCGGTCTTTTTCCATCTGGTCACGGAAAGCAGATCTTGCATCCATCATTTCTTGGTAGCGCTTTCGACGCTCAGCTGTTGTGCGGCGATCGTTTAGCGGCCCGAACCTAGGATCTGTTCCACGAGGACTGACAAGAAGCTCGGCGGTGGAGGCAATGGTTGGTTCCCAATCAAAGATGATTCCATCTCCCGGGCCAATCACCACGGTTGAACCGGAGGACGCTCCGGCCTTGAAGAGAGCATCTTCAATGCCAATCTTTGCCAAGCGGTCAGCAAGGTAACCAACTGCTTCTTCATTTCCAAACTCAGTTTGGGCAACCCAGCGTTCTGGCTTGGCGCCAAGGATACGGAAGAACTCTTCCATTCCAGATTCTTCGCGAACGATGGTGAACTTGCTGTCTTCTTTTCTGGCCTGCATCAAAGTAATACGTGCTCTGGCCGGAACATCAGCTTTTGACTTTCGCTCCGATTCGACAAGCTTGGCCATCGCGTACTTAAGTTCTTTTAGCCCTGCATGTGAAGCGGCGGACACCTCGAATACTTCGAATCCCCTGGCCTCAAGTTCTGGCCGGATAAACGAGGCCAACTCCTTGGCGTCAGGAATGTCCACCTTGTTTAGGGCAATTAGCGCAGGCCTCTTAGTTAGCGGGACTTGACCTTCTGGAACTTGGTAGGCATCGAGTTCTTTTAGAACCTTGTCAAGATCCGAGATCGGATCTCTGTTTGGTTCAAGAGTTGCGCAATCAATTACGTGCAGCAGTGCAGCACATCTTTCGACATGACGCAAAAACTCTAGACCTAGCCCTTTTCCTTCGCTTGCTCCTTCAATAAGTCCTGGAACATCAGCGATGGTAAATCTGGTTTCTCCAGCCTGCACGACACCGAGATTTGGATGAAGGGTAGTAAAAGGGTAGTCGGCAATCTTTGGCCGGGCCGCCGAAACTGCAGCAATCAGTGAAGATTTTCCGGCGCTTGGGTAACCAACTAGTGCGATGTCGGCAACGGTCTTGAGTTCGAGTACTACATCGCCTGCCCAACCCGGAACTCCAAGCAGTGCAAAACCTGGAGCTTTGCGCTTGGTTGAAGAAAGTGCTGCGTTTCCAAGTCCACCGACTCCGCCTTCAGCTACGACAAGTTCCATACCGGCTTCGTCTAGATCGGCGATGAATTCTCCGGTTGGCTTTTTCACAATCGTGCCAACTGGAACTGGCAACCTGAGATCTGCTCCCTGGGCACCATTTCTGAAATCTCCCGCACCAGCTGCACCGTCTCCCCCGGCGCGATGTGGGTGGAAATGGTAGTCAAGCAAAGTGGT
>JBIJBA010000096.1:0-2635 GCA_044345455.1 Rhodoluna sp. | reverse complement strand
GGCCAGAGCAGCTAGCTCCCCGGTTACTGACTTAGCCAAAGCACTGGCTGCCTTGGCTCGAAGCTCGGTAATTGTCTTTGCTAGCGATGCGGCCTGCGTGCCAAGCGATTGCTCTAGTGCCGTGAGCTCCTGAATCTCTTTGTCTGAAGAATCAAGCTCCAAAAGCTTGGCTCCAGAGTTTTCAAAATATGAAATCACTTCTTCGAGAGTGGGGCCATACTTTCGCATCGCGGAAGTGAGATCTGCCCTTCTTTGCTGCACCCGCTCTAACTCTTGGCCACCCTCGCTATCCAACGAGGCTAGGTAACCCGAGATGCTAGCGCTAGTTTCATTCAGCGAAAAGCCGATCTCCTTTAGCTGCTGCGCAAGAGACGCTAGTTCCGGGTCATGTTCGCTAACTGCCTCCAGTGCTCTTCTGGCTTTGCCGATCAGAGTTATGGCATCGGATGAGTCATCGAAGCCCTCGCTGCTTAGTTGGTCATGTGCTGCGGTGGAAGCAATTCGCAGTTCTTCTAGGTGAGTGAGCTTTGAGGCTTTCTCCGCCAGTTCTATATCTTCTCCAGGCTTTGGATCAAGACTCGTCAGCTCTTCAACAGCCGATCTAATCTGGTCGGCTTCACGAGATCTAGCTTCTAGCTGGGTAGTGATCTCGGAAAGCCTAGAAGCTGCTTGCTTCCAGTTTGCATAGATGCTTGTGTACTCGGTCATTACTTTTGCAAGCTCTACGCCTGCAAATTGATCTAGAGCTTCGCGTTGAGCGGCTGCGGAGCGAAGTCTTATTTGATCGGACTGACCGTGGACAACCACAAGTTGTTCGCCGATTTCTGACAAGATTCCAACCGGAACCGATTTACCTGAAAGAGCGGCCCGTGATCTTCCCTCAGCTGAAACCGAGCGGTTGACCAATAGCTCTGTGTCTTCTAATTCGATACCTAGTTCGCGAATTCTTGTTACTGCCGAATCGGCAAGCAACCATCGGCCTTCAACAAAGGCTTGTTCCTGACCCTTCCGTATAGCTGAGGAGTCACTTCTTTCTCCAAGTAATAGACCAAGGGCGTTTAGCACCATTGTTTTTCCAGCGCCGGTTTCACCGGTGAGGACAGTGAGCCCTGGGCCAAATTCCAGCTTGGCTTCGCTAATGACCCCGAGGTCGCGAATGAGAATCTCTTCAATCACGAGCTAATCCTTTTTTGAATCCGGTCCACGCCAACCTTCAACCGGTAATGCAAATTTCTTTACCAATCGGTTTGTAAAGGGACCTTGGTTCAATCGGGCAAGTTTTACGGACTTCGAGGATTTTCTTACCTCTACTCTTGCACCAGCCGGTAGTTCAGTCGATCTTCTTCCATCGCACCACAGCACACCGTGACCAGGAGATCGCTGCAGAACTTCAACAGCTAGTAGCGCCCCTGGACTGATAACAAGCGGTCTTGCGAACAAGGCATGAGCACTTAGTGGGACAAGCAATAGCGCATCAACCGATGGCCAAACTACTGGTCCCCCGGCAGAGAATGCGTAAGCTGTGGAACCGGTTGGTGTGGAGACCACGATGCCATCGCAACCAAAACTTGATAGCGGTCTGCCATCGATTTCAACAACTACCTCGAGCATCTTCTCGCGAGCGCTTTTTTCAACCGCGGCTTCGTTTAGGGCCCAGGTGCGGTAAACCTCTTTACCTTCTAGCAAAACCGAAACGTCAAGCGTCAGTCGCTCTTTCACTATGTAATCTCGCTTAGCAACGCGCTCAATGGTGGACCCAATTTCGTTTTTTTCGCTTTCGGCTAAGAAGCCAACGTGACCCAGGTTGATACCAAGCAACGGGGTCTGAGATTCACGAACGATTTCGGCAGCTTTCAAAATGGTGCCGTCCCCACCAAGAACTACCGCGAGCTCAAGCTCTGATTCTTGACAATCAGATCCAAGTTCGAGAACCTGTTCCATGGTTTTTGCGGCCTGACCGGTAGCAAACTTTTTGGTTTCGGTAAGTTGTTCTTTGGTCATAACTGGCGTGATTCCGGCAGCCAGTAGTGCCGTGGCGGACTCTAGGGTTGCAACAATTGCTTCATCCCTGGCGGTATGGGAAACCAGCAAAACTAGTCGGTTAGCGCTCATTTTCCCTCCCTCGCCAGTTTTTCAATTCTCTCAGTCCATTTTGACTGATTTGGTCGCTCGGAACTAGCAACCCAGATTAGATACTCGATGTTCCCGTGGGTGCCAGGTAGCTCTGAACGCTCCAATCCAAGCACCCCAAGACCCAGTTCGTTACAACAATCCACAACCTGCTTGATGGCTTGGGCCCTAAGTCGGTGATCCGACACTATTCCTGAAGCCGAAAGCGATTGCTTACCCACCTCAAACTGAGGCTTTATAAGTAGTACAAAATCAGCCTTTGGCGCCACTTTTACTAGTGCCGGCAGCACCAATGTGACAGATATAAAAGAAAGATCCGCTACCACCAGCTGAAACTCTAGATCTGCGATCCCGGTGAGCTCGCGAAGCTCATTCATCGTTACCTCGCGGGCATTAATGCCTTCAAAAGAGAGCACTCTTGGATTAGTAAGTAACTCGGGTGCTAGCTGATCATGACCTACATCAATAGCTACAACCCGGCTTGCACCATGGCGAAGTAAAACAT
>JBIJBA010000032.1:0-10415 GCA_044345455.1 Rhodoluna sp. | reverse complement strand
TATCAGGTCAACGCAACTTTGGCCAAGGAGCTTAGAAATAATGGCCCAGCGGTTGGGGACATTGTTTCCCTGGCTGGAGACACATCTTCGGATGATGGTGCACTTTCTAGAATTGTTCGAATCGAATCTAGAACCACTTTGCTTCGGCGTAGCGCCGATGATTCAGATCAGGTTGAAAGAGTAATTGTTGCCAATGCAACTCAGCTAATGATCGTGATTGCTGCTGCTAATCCAGAGCCAAGAACCCGATTAGTTGATCGCTATCTGGCTGCCGCATATGATGCAGGACTCAAACCAATTATTTGTGTGACAAAAACTGACCTTGCTGATCCAACGGAGTTTCTAGAGAACTTCCAGGGCTTAAGTATTCCGATTATTCGGAGCAGGTCGGATAGTTTTCAACTCAGTGAAGTTACTGACCTTTTAGCAGGAGAAACTACTGTCCTGGTGGGTCACTCAGGTGTTGGTAAATCAACTTTGGTAAACGCGTTGTCCCCCGATGCCAATCGCGCCGTTGGAAGTGTGAACGCAGTTACCGGCCGCGGTCGTCAAACTTCAACTTCTGTTCGCGCAATAGCACTTGATGATGGTTGGATAATCGACACCCCGGGAATTCGCTCTTTCGGCCTTGGGCATATCGATCCCAAAAACTTACTTAGGTCCTTCGAAGATCTTTGGGAAACTATTGCCTCCTGCCCCAGAGGTTGCAGCCATCTAATTGACTCACCTGATTGCGCCCTCGATGAGGCAGTTGCCGCAGGCTTGCTTGGGCCTCAGGGTGCTAGCCGGGTGGATTCGCTTCGAAGGCTGATGACTTCGCTAAGTTAGAAGTTCACCCCGAACCTGGAGAAACAGCCTCTTGCCCAAGATGAAACCCCTGCACGGCAGAGTCCTTGCCCTGGTGGGCCTTTTATTAGTGGCGCTAAACCTTCGCACCGTAGTTTCCTCACTATCGCCGATCATCCCCTTTATTCGCGAGGACCTTGAGCTTTCGACCCTGGCGGTTTCCTTTTTGGGAATGCTCCCACCCCTTGGCTTTGCGCTGAGTGGTCTTTTGGCACCAATACTCACGCGAAGAATTGGCTTGGAAGCTGCTTTGCTTGTGCTTCTTCTAGTAATTGTTTTGGGAAACCTGGTTCGAGCATTTTCTGGCGACTGGTCGCTTCTTAGTGTTGGAACATTTGTTGCCATTGTTGGAATGGGTATGGGAAACGTTTTACTTCCAGTTGTGGTGAGAAAATACTTCCCCGATCGAATCGGTTCGATGACAGCGCTTTATCTAACTATTGTCTCCATAAGCGCATTGACGCCACCTCTTATTGCTGTTCCGGTGGCGCAGGAGTTTGGCTGGAGATTGGCGCTAGGTCAGTGGGCCATAGTTGGAGCAATTGCCATGATTCCTTGGATCTTTGCTTTGCGCTCCAACAAAATTGAAGAACCAGTTGTTACCCAGACACTTTCTATTCCAGTTAGCGTTCGACACATAAAGATTTGGAAATCTCCAACGGCTGTTTCTATGGTTGTAATTTTTGCGGTGTCGTCGTTGAATGGCTACGCCGCCTTTGCTTGGCTACCGCAGATTCTTATTGATGAGTCTGGCTCCACCCCGCTGGAGGCAGGAATTCTTTTGTCGGTGTATGCAGGAATGGGTATGCCAGCCGCGTTATTGATGCCACGGCTTGCAGTTAGATTCCCAAATCAGGCACCACTTATTTACCTAAGTGGAGTCTTGTTCTTTACCGGTTACGCGGGGCTTATCTTCTTGCCGGGAAACCTCTCTTGGATATGGGTAGTGCTAATTGGTCTGGGACCGATTCTTTTTCCATTGAACTTGGCGTTGTTCAACATTCGCTCCAGGTCCCAAGAAACGCTTCTTCGAATCTCCGGTTTTGCCCAAGGCTTTGGTTATCTGGCTGCAGCCCTAGGTCCCCTGGTGCTAGGTGTGCTGCACGAGCTAACTGGCAACTGGACCAGCTCGCTGTGGTTTCTATTCCTGACCGCAATTCCGGCTATTTTTGCTGGGCGGGTCATAGCCAGGAAAAACTCCATCGATCAGGAGCTAGAGCTTAGAAGTTAGGCTTGGGAAGGCCAAAAATGCCAGTTTTGGCAAATTTATTGCCATTACTGGGCATAAGTTGCCAGCTTTGCTGGTTGACCCTGTCTGTTGCCAATAAGACAAACGAAAGGTAAGGCTCTTGAAGATCTATGACGACATAACCCAGGTGTATGGAAATACGCCCTTGGTGCGAATCAACAAAATCATGGATGGCGCAGGAGCCGAAGTCCTTGCCAAGCTCGAGTTTTATAACCCAACCTCCACCGTGAAGGACCGCCTAGGTATCGCAATCATTGATGCCGCAGAACGCTCTGGTCAACTAAAGCCAGGCGACACAATTGTTGAGGCAACAAGCGGTAACACTGGAATCGCAATTGCGATGGTTGCTGCAGCCCGTGGTTACAAAGCCATTTTGACCATGCCTGAATCAGTTAGCCTCGAGCGCAGAACTCTGCTTCGTGCTTTTGGTGCAACATTGGTTCTTACCCCCGCGGCCGAAGGTATGACCGGTGCGGTTAGCAAATCAGAAGAGATCGGTAAGGAAACTGGAGCGGTTTTAGTTCGCCAATTTGAAAACGAAGCCAACCCAGAAATTCACCGTAAGACTACTGCGATGGAAATCTGGAACGACACCGACGGTGAAGTTGCCGCTTTAGTTTCTGGAGTTGGAACTGGTGGAACAATCACTGGAACCGGTCAGAGACTAAAAGAACTAAACCCAAACATTAAAGTTTTTGCAGTTGAGCCTGCAGCATCACCTCTTCTATCCGGAGGTGTTGCAGGATCTCATCCGCTTCAGGGAATTGGTGCCAACTTCATTCCACCGATTCTTGACCGAAGCGTTTACGACGAGGTGATTGATGCGCCAAGCGACGAAGCCATCAAGTATGCAAGACGTGCTGGAACAGAGGAAGGGATTCTTGCTGGAATTTCTTCGGGAGCAGCCCTGTGGGCAGCTGCTCAGGTGGCTAAGCGCGAAGAGTTCAAGGGAAAGAAGGTTGTAGTTATCATTCCTTCATTCGGTGAGCGATACCTTTCAACTGTCTTGTATGCCGATCTAAAGGAAGAAAAGTAAAAGTTGTCCATTAAAGAAGACCTACAGGCAGGTATCGATCGCGATCCCGCAACCCCGAGCCGGCTAGAGCTATTTCTAACCTCACCCGGCTTGCATGCGATTTGGATGCATCGCGTGGCCAACAAGATCTGGAAGCTAAAGCTTCGAATCCCAGCAAGAATGTTCTCCAACTGGGCCAAGTTTCTAACCGGCATTGAGATTCACCCGGGAGCAACAATTGGCCGCAGATTCGTGATTGATCACGGAATGGGAATCGTAATTGGAGAAACCTCGATTATTGGTGACGATGTCCTGATTTACCACGGGGTTACCCTAGGCGGTAAAGAGAATTCAGCGGTTGATCGTCACCCAATTATTGGCTCACATGTTGTTATCGGCGCTGGAGCCAAAGTTATTGGGCGCATCACAATAGGCGACAACTGTTATATCGGAGCCAATACGGTTGTCACAAAAAACGTTCCTGCTGGATCAACTGTTGTTGGTGAAACTGGCAGAGTTCTGAGTAAGAAAGAAGCCATCTCAGGACACTGGGTCTCTGACGAATACGTTATCTAGAAGAAGCTAAGTGATCTTCAAGATTATCTAGGTAGCTTTCCATTCCATCTTTGGCTGCTTCTGCTTCCTCAGCATACATAGAGCCAAACTGAGAAAACCGAATCCAAGACTTATTGCCTCTGGCTTCAAAATCAATTTCGACCACGTGGTGCGGCTGGTCGTCTCCCCTTAGATTGAACTCCAATTCGTCTTGGGAGTAAAACATTGTGTGGACTAGTTTTTCTTGGAACTTCACTTCCGTGTACTTACCCCAAAAGTAAGCATTGAATCCATTCACTGATACATCTATTGCTATGGACCATTCCCCGCCGACCACGGCTTCGCTGGTGGCGGAGTTGGGTACGATTTCTAGAACTTGCGGGCTGTACCACTTTTGCAGCTGATCAGCTTCTACCCAAGCATTCCAAAGGGTAGCTAGTTCTACCGGGTATTCCCGTTCGACCAAATAGAGCGGAGTTTTCATTAGACGTTAAATCTAAACTCCACCACATCACCGTCTTGCATGATGTATTCCTTGCCCTCCATGCGGACCTTACCCTTGGCCTTGGCTTCTGCCATAGATCCATTAGCGACCAGGTCATCGAAGGAAACGATTTCTGCCTTGATAAAGCCTTTTTGAAAGTCGGTGTGGATTACTCCCGCGGCCTGCGGTGCGCTCCAACCCTGCTTGATGGTCCAAGCTCTGGCCTCTTTTGGCCCTGCGGTTAGGTAGGTCTGAAGTCCAAGGGTTCTGAATCCAATGCGAGCTAGTTGATCAAGCCCGGACTCGTCTTGACCCAAAGAAGCAAGCAGCTCGGCTGCTTCGGACTTCTCCAAGTCAATTAGCTCGGACTCGACTTTGGCGTCTAGAAACACAGCCTCTGCTGGTGCGACAAGATCTGCCATAGTTTTTTTCTTTGAGGCATCAGTGAGAACCGCCTCGTCAACATTGAATACGTAAATGGTTGGCTTGGCGGTTAGTAGGCCCAGTTCCTTGATTGGTGAAAGATCTACCTTGGTCTTGGAAAGCGGGTTGCCAGCGTTCAATTCCGCGAGCGCCTGATCGATTGCTACCAGGGCTTCCGGCTCAGCTTTTTTTCCTTTAATTTCCTTTTCAATTCTTGGTCTTGCCTTTTCTAGAGTTTGCAAGTCCGCGAGCATCAGTTCGGTGTTTATGGTTTCGATATCGCTTGATGGTTCGACCTTGCCATCCACGTGAATGACGTCCGAGTCGGAGAACCCTCTGACAACCTGGGCGATGGCATCTGCTTCGCGGATGTTGGCAAGGAACTGGTTACCAAGTCCTTCTCCTACGGAGGCGCCTTTTACGATTCCTGCGATATCAACAAAAGACACTGGTGCCGAAAGGATCTTTTCGCTACCAAAAAGCTCTGCTAGTTTGGCAAGTCTCTCGTCTGGAAGGTTTACCACTCCAACGTTTGGCTCAATGGTGGCAAAGGGGTAGTTGGCTGCCAGCACGTTGTTTTTGGTGAGTGCGTTGAAAAGAGTCGACTTGCCCACATTGGGTAGTCCTACGATTCCAATTGTTAGAGCCACGGGATACCACTCTACCTGTGGTTCGCAAGTGGCAGACTACTTCTATGCCTTTAGATTTCACAGCCATCGACTTTGAAACCGCTAATGGCTCGCCCGCGAGTCCATGCGCAGTTGGTCTTATTCGAGTTCGAGACTCCAAGCCGGTAGAAACTCTAGAGCTAATGTTTCGACCTCCTGTACCCCACGACTGGTTTAGTGAGGCAAACGTAAGAGTCCATGGCATTACCCCCACGATGGTTCAGGACGCTCCCACATACTCAGAAGTAATAAACCAAATGCTGGAGTTCATCGATGAAGATCTGATGGTCGCCCATAACGCCTCATTTGACATGGGGGTTTTGGCAGCTAGTGCCAAAGCAATCAATCACGAGCTTCCAAAGCTTCACTATGGCTGCTCACTAAAGATCGCCCGAAAGACTTACAACCTCGAAAGCTACCGGCTAAACGCGGTTGCCTATGCCATAGGTCACGAGGAATTTGAGCACCATAACGCGCTAGCCGATAGTGACGCATGTGCCCGAATTGTCATTCACGCTGCCCAAAGACACGGGGTCCAGGATCTTCCGGAGCTACTGGTAGCCACCAAGGTTCGGCTTGGGGCTCTCTAGTGGCCTGGATTGTCGCCAGCTAATGGCATAGTTCTAAGCATGGAACTTATTTATCTCGGTATTGGTTTAGCCGTGGGGCTAGTTATTGGCGTGCTGATTGCCATGCTTCGATCAAAAGGCTCAACTGGCGATTCATCACTAGCTATCAAGCTGGCCTCGGCTGAAGCCACGGTTTCGGGCCTGACTGCCCAGTTGGAAACTGCTAACCGGGAACGAGTAGCCAGGGATGAGCGAGATCGCGAAGAAAACCGACTGATTCAAGAACTAGCTCCAGTAAAAGATCGCTTGGAACAAATGCAGCTATCGGTAGCCTCGCTCGAGAAAGAGCGAACCGAGCAGTTTGGAACAATTCAAGAGCAGCTGAAAAACGCAGTTAACTCAGACGAGCAACTTCGCAAGACCACGATGGCGCTATCGCAGGCCCTTTCTTCCAATTCCATTCGCGGAGTTTGGGGTGAGACCCAGCTTCGAAAACTTGTTGAGCTTGCAGGACTTATCAAACACGCTGACTTTAGCGAGCAGGCAACTTTTTCTACCGATAGTGGTTCTGGAAGAGCTGACTTGATTATTAATCTTCCAGGTGGAAAATCTCTGGCGATTGATTCCAAGGTGCCTTTTAATTCTTATCAGGAAGCTTCTGCTATTTCAGAGCACGCTGAAGGCGAAGACGCCAAGAAGCGACAGGAGCTAATCACCGCTCACGTTAAAGCAATGAAGCTTCACATTGATGCTCTATCAAGTAAGGAATATTGGACTGGACTAAACGCCAGTCCAGATTTTGTCATTGCTTTTGTGCCTTCCGAGTCTTTGCTATCTGCAGCCCTGGATGCAGATCCAGCGCTGTTGGAATATGCCTTCAAGAAAAATGTTGCGCTAGCCTCGCCGGTTAGTTTGTTTTCGGTTCTAAAAACCATCAACTACATCTGGCGACAAAATGCCGATGAGAGTTCGGTTAGAAACATGATTCGACTTGGAAAAGAGCTCTATGAGAGAGTTGGCAAAATTGCTGAGCACGCTGACAAATTAGGCCGCTCAATTACCAACACCGTGAAGGACTACAACGTATTCGTATCCTCGCTAGAGACCAGGGTTCTGGTGACCGCCAGAAAACTCAACGATCTCGACGAGAACCAGCTAGGGACCGAGGAGATTCCCACCCCCACCCCCATCGAGGCTGGACCCACTTCAATTACCGCTAACGAGCTCCAGAAGGACTAATTTCCCAAGGGATTTGTGACTTAAGAGCCTCTTTGTCTGGTTTGGTTATACTCGAAATCAAGCTCACAAAGGCGTTTGCAGCTCCAAAATCCCTGTTGGACAGCTTCTTAGCTGGCTCCACTAATTGAATCCGCAAGGAGAACCTGCATGTCTGGAATGGCAACAAAGTCCCCAATTGTCACTCTGACGCCAGCTCCTACCTTGGATAGAACTTACACAGTTACCGATCTAGTAAGCGGTGCGGTGAACCGAGCAGACTCTGTTGGCGAAGAACTCGCCGGCAAAGGTATCAACGTTGCAAGAGCTCTTCACCTAGCCGGTATTCCAGCCCCTGCGGTTGTTCCGATTGGAAACGCCGAAAAAGGAATTTTGGAGCGCACCGGTTCAAAGAATTTTCTTGTTCCGCTCTGGATTGATGGCACCATTCGCGTTTCAACAACAATTCTCGAGCGCGGTGGCACCACAACCAAAATAAATGAAGCGCCAAAACCCCTGAGCTCAAAAGAATGGCAGCAGGTTATTGAACTAACCGAGAAAACCGTAATTGAAAACGAAGCTAAGTGGCTAGTTATTGCCGGGGCTTTGCCAATTGACGAATCAACTGGAACTTTTGTTGACCTGCATCCGATTTTTGAACGAATGGAAAAACTAGGCGTTCGCGTTGTTTTGGATACCAGTGGTGAGCCACTTGCCTACTGGGTTCGTCAGGGAGAAGCTGCGATTCTAAAGCCAAACGCTGAAGAGCTTGCCTCTGCTGTTGGTAGAGACCTGCTAACAAACGGTAATGTCATCGGGGCAGCCAGGGAACTTTGCTCCCACGGTGTTGAGTGTGTGTTGGCCTCTTTGGGATCCGATGGCATGTTGGCCGTTACCAAATCTCGCGCTTGGGCCACCAGGACCGCACCTGTCAAAGTCATCAACACCGTTGGTGCTGGAGATGCGACCTTAGCTGGCTTCCTGGCAGCAATAACCAATAACCCAATCACCGAGGGCGAGCAGGATTTTGGGGCGGAGTTCAACGTGCCATTGGGCGCCATGTCAGCGGTCCAGTGGGGAGCTGTAAAGGTTTCCCAGCCCAACAGCGGGCTCGATCACATTGACAATCTTCCTGAGGTGTTCTTGACTGAGGATGTAGACCTGGCAGCACCGCTCAAAGAGCCAGCAATTCACAAGGAGAACTAAGACATGCCAGTAGCAACCCCCGATGCCTATCTAGCAATGCTGGATCGGGCTAAGTCCCAGAAGTTTGCTTACCCGGCTATCAACGTTTCGTCCTCGGCTACCGCCATTGCTGCTTTGCAGGGTTTACAAGAGTGTGGCTCCGATGGAATCTTGCAGGTCTCTACAGGTGGAGCGGAGTACTTCTCTGGTTCGACAATCAAATCAATGGCCATCGGTGCACAGGCAATGGCTGCCTTTGTTCGTGAAGCGGCTAAGGGATATGGAATCACCGTTGCACTGCACACCGACCACTGCCCAAAGGGACATCTTGATGGCTTCGTGCGCCCTTTGCTGGAAGTTTCTGCAGAGCGAGTAAAAACTGGTCTAGATCCATTATTCAATTCCCACATGTGGGATGGTTCAGCAGTTCCACTAAAAGAGAACCTAGAAATTGCCAAAGAGCTACTTACAAAGACCACTGCGGTTGGATCGATTCTAGAAATTGAAGTTGGGGTTGTCGGTGGCGAAGAAGACGGTGTTGAGGGCGGATCTGGAAAAGATCTTTTCACAACAGTAGAAGACGGTATGGCCACAGTCGAAGCACTGGGTCTTGGAGAAAACGGAAGATACCTAACCGCTCTTACCTTTGGAAACGTTCACGGTAGCTATAAGCCTGGAAGTGTAAAGCTCAAGCCGGAGCTGCTAGATGAAATACAAAAAGCAGTCGGCAAAAAGTACTCTAAGGATTTGCCTTTTGATCTTGTGTTCCACGGAGGTTCTGGATCTACCGAAAAAGAGATTGCGGACGCGGTTAGCTTTGGTGTTATCAAAATGAATATCGACACCGACACTCAGTACGCTTTTACTCGCGCAGTTGCTGGACACATTTTTGCCAACTACGACGGTGTTCTAAAGGTGGACGGTGAAGTAGGAAATAAGAAGGCTTACGACCCAAGAGCCTGGGGGAAGCTAGGAGAGGCTTCAATGGCAGCCAGAGTAGTTCAAGCCGCTAACCAGTTGGGTTCTGCTGGAAAGTCACCGACTGCATAGTGCCAGAGCGTTCACCTTTCTACCAAAACGGCAACCCCAGATATAAGGGGAAGTTCAAAGATTCAAAGATGCACGGCTACTGGGAGTTTTTTAGAAAAGACGGAACACTGATGCGTTCTGGAAGGTTCGACTCGGGTAAACAAATTGGCACTTGGACTACCTATGACCAGACTGGTCACCCATACAAAGAAACTGAATTTGGCTCTTAGGAGCGCTTGGCCTTGTTGCTAGTGTCCTGACCGGCCTGCTTTAGGTCTTTACGCAGTTCCTTTGGTAGCGAGAACTGAACATCTTCCTCAGCGGTTGTGATCTCAATTGGCTTTCCAAATTGACGCTTCTCTAGATACTCAAGCACTTCATCCACAAGCTCCTCGGGCGCAGAGGCTCCAGAAGATACTCCTACGGTCTCGACGCCTTCGAACCATTCGTCTTTGATTTCACTCGCGTAATCAATTCGGTAGGCAGCTTTTGCTCCGGCCTCTAAAGCAACCTCCACGAGGCGGACCGTGTTGGATGAGTTAGCGGATCCAATAACCAAGACAAGGTCCGACTCCGAGCCAACCTTCTTGATCGCAACTTGGCGGTTCTGGGTTGCGTAGCAGATATCATCACTTGGTGGATTCTGAAGGGTCGGAAACTTTTCTCGAAGTTTCAAAACAGTTTCCATAGTTTCGTCTACTGAAAGCGTTGTCTGGGAAAGCCAAATGACTTTACTAGGATCTTTAACCTTAGCATTATCGATTCCCTCTTTGCCGTCTACTAGCTGAACGTGATCTGGGGCTTCGCCCGCGGTACCTTCTACTTCTTCATGACCTTCATGGCCTATCAATAAAATGTCATATTCTTCGGCAGCAAATCTTTGAACCTCGCGGTGCACCTTTGTAACCAACGGACAGGTCGCGTCAATTGTGTTTAGTCCACGAGCTTCCGATGCCTTTACAACAGCAGGCGAAACACCGTGGGCCGAAAAAACTAAGGTCGAACCCTCTGGGACTTCGTCAACCTCGTCAACGAAAATTGCTCCGCGCTTTTCTAGACCTGTGACCACGTGCTTGTTGTGAACGATTTCCTTGCGAACATAGACCGGAGCTCCGTAGTGATCTAACGCCTTTTCGACGGCAATAACGGCTCTGTCCACTCCGGCGCAGTAACCCCT
>JBIJBA010000031.1:0-10572 GCA_044345455.1 Rhodoluna sp. | reverse complement strand
GCAACAAGAAAGGGTCAATAAAGGCCATGGCAATTATTGCCCCAACAAAAATGAGCACACCACCAGCTGCATCAATAAGTCCTTGCGTTAGAACAGCTCGCAACAAAGTGGTGTCAGAACCAACCCTAGAAACCAAGTCGCCGGTTCTTCTAAGGTCATATTCCAAGATCGGTAGCTTCAAAAGCCTGACGGCAAGCTTGTTCCGAGCCGATAGAACCACGCCCTCGCCCGCTTTTGCAAGAACGTAGTACATAAATCCGCTGGCAATTCCGGCTCCAAGAATCACAAGAACCAGGATCAGAGCTAGCTGGCCAACGTCTTCGCCGTTTTGCACAGCGGTAATTACCTGACCGACGACCAGCGGCTGAGCCAAGCTCACCACTGATCCAATTAGAGAAAGTACCACCGCTACAACCAACGCGGCCTTGTGTTCAAAAAGATAGGGAGTTAGTTGGTTGAACTTAGCTTTCGGTCCAGTGTCTTTGGGCCCAAGATTTCTTCCTCTGCCTGCCATGCTCATGCGTTAGATACCCTCAATCATTGGATCGCCATAAATTTCTTCGTTCAAAAGGTAGTTGATTTCCTGCAGTGAAAGTGCCTCTGTGTATGCGGTGTTCTTAAAAAACTTAGAGTAATCAACGCTCTCGAGAGCGGCTAGGGCCCGCGGGTGGTTCAGTTTCAAAAACATCTGCGTGGTGTTGGCAACTGGTTCAAACTGAGTCTTAACCTTCCCACACCCATAACCAAAGATGGTGAGTGAAACATCAGCCTGTTCGGGAGAGACCTTTTCGATGATTCCCTTATCGGTAACTCGAACCAAGCCTCTAGGTGTATCTGCTTTCTTCCAAATCTGAAAACAGGTCGCTAGGTGGTTCTTATTGGATAGCGGCGAACCTACGGCGTCGACATAATCAATTTCTATATCCAAATCAAGGGCCAGCTCAAATCCCAGGTCCAGGCGATTTGTTACTGACCATTTGCGCCAAGATCTTGGAACAATAAAACAAATCGCATCGCTGACTTTGGCTGCGTGATTGAAAAAGGGAATACTCAAAGAGTTATTTCTGCCAAATGGGGGATTCGAAATTGTAATCAGATTTTTTTCTTTGATTTCCTGCTCCAGGAAATCACCCACTGAAACAAGTTCATGTAGTGGCTCTATGTCGAAGCTGATGACGCTAGTTACGCCTTTTGCTTGGACGGCCGCGATAAAGGCTCCGGTCCCACCGGCTGGTTCCAGAACGGATTTTCCGGCAAGTGGCCCAAGGGCTTTTTCTATTTGAGCGACTAGTTCTAGAGCTAGAGGTTTTGGAGTGTAATACTGCTCTTTACCGGTAACCCGAGTGTTTCCTAGCTTTGTCGCAGGGAGGGTTTCGGTAGGCATTACTCAAGGCTAACAAGCATTTGAAGACTTACCAGCTGGGTCTAGTTACCAGAAGACAGCTAGGACCACGTTCAAGAAGGTTAGTCCTCCAATGGTGCCAAGGACGCTTCCGGCGACTGGATTCTTCTTGCGGTTTAGCATCACCAAAACAAGAACAATTAGCGCCACAACAGATTTGATTGCAATTTTGCTGTGATCAAGATCGTAGCCACCGTCAAGGGCTAACTCCCATTCGCGAACGCCGACCAGCAACAAACCGGTAACAAATGCGGTCCAGGCACCGTGCACGATGGCTGGCAAAATCTCGGCCGTCTTTGCGCGGAGAGCCTTTATCTGCACTAAAAAACCACCCAATAGGGCCGATAGACCAACTAGGTGTAGCACAACAAGAAAACTCTTTATGATTCCAGCAAGTTCAAGCATGATTTCCCCTTCGTTACTCTAAGGATAACCGCTTCATCGTGATCGCGGCCTCAACTGCTTCAGCGCCCTTGTCTTCTTTTGAGCCTGGAAGACCAGCTCTATCAAGAGCCTGTTGCTCATTAGCTACAGTCAACAGCCCAAAACCAATTGGAACAGAGCTATCTAACTGAACCCGGGTAAGACCAGCGGTTGCCGCATCGCACACGTAATCAAAGTGTGGTGTGTCACCCTGAATCACAACACCTAATGCAATGACAACCTCTGCACCGTTTTTGATTGCCATCTGGGCTCCAAGTGGAAGCTCAAATGCACCTGGGACGCGAATGACTTTGTAATCTGAGTTTCCTGCAGCGTGGAGCGCACGCCGGGCTCCAGCAAGTAATCCATAGGTAACGTCTTTGTGCCAGCTCGTGACTACAATCGCAACCTTTATTCCAGCTGCGTCAATGGCAATTTTTGGTGCGCCGCTACTGCTCATTACGATCCAATTCCGGAATCATGTGACCCATTTTTTCGCGCTTGGTTTCCATATATTCAACGTTCTCATCTTGCTGACCCACAACAATAGGGACATACTCGTTGACAACTATTCCCGCAGCCTCGAGTGCTTCAATCTTGGCCGGATTATTGCTCATAAGTCGCACGCTTTTTATCCCAAGGTCTTCCAGGATCGAAACCGCTGCTCCGTATTCTCTTGCCTCACTAGGAAGGCCTAGGGCAAGGTTTGCGTCAACTGTGTCCATGCCCTCGTCTTGCAAAGCGTAGGCCTTGAGCTTGTTTAGGAGCCCTATTCCACGACCTTCTTGACCGCGAAGGTAGATAACCACCCCTCCTTTTGGATCAGCGGTAATCATGTCAAGAGCAAAATCAAGCTGAGGGCCACATTCACACTTTTTGGAACCGAAGGCTTCACCCGTGATGCACTCGCTGTGCATTCTCACCAAAACGTCTTCGTGCATTGGTTCACCTGCAATAATCGCTACGTGCTCCGCAGTGGTCTTGGTGTCATAGTAGCCACGGACCTTAAACGACCCGTGAGTGCTTGGCATCTTGGCCTCGGCCTCGAATCTGATTCGACTTACCGAGTCATCGCTTGGGATTGGTTCAGATACTTCACGGTAGTCAAAGATCTGTCCAATACTTATAACCGGCAGTCCTTCTTTTGCGCCAACTTCTTGAAGTTCCGGAAGACGCATCATGGTGCCATCTGCAGAAACCATCTCGGCAATAACTCCAACTGGGGTAAGGCCAGCAAGTTTTAGAAGATCAACTGTTGCTTCAGTGTGCCCTGGTCTTCCAAACACACCATCTGGGTGAGCTCTGAGGGGAATTACGTGACCTGGACGAATCAGATGTGCTGGCTGAGAGTTGACATCAGCAAGAACTCGCAGAGTGTGGGCCCTGTCGGCGGCGCTGATTCCAGTTGTTATACCGGAGGCGGCATCAACAGAAACCGTGTACTGAGTGCGGTAGCGATCTTGATTGTTGTTGGTCATCAGCGGAAGATCCAAGCGGTTAGCAAGGGACTCCGACATTGGTGCACACAGGAACCCTGAGGTGTGATTCACCATCCAGGAGATCCATTCGGGTGAGGCAAACTGGGCGGCCATGATCGCGTCGCCTTCGTTCTCACGATTGCGGTGATCTACTACCAGCACCGGCTTTCCAGCCTTGAGTGTTTCTAGTGCTTGTTCTATGGTTGCCAGATTCATTTCTGACTCCTTGCCTCTATTAGTTTCTCAATGTGCTTTGCCAAGATATCTGCCTCAACGTTTAACTTTGCGCCAACTCCCTTTTGACCAAGGGTGGTAAGGCGCAAAGTTTCGGGTATCAGACTTAGTGAAACAACGTCATCAGAGATGTCATTCACGGTAAGCGATACTCCATCAAAAGTGATTGAACCCTTGTGAACCACATACTTAGCTAGCTCACTTGGAATTCTTACCTTTACTACTTCCCAGTTATCACTGGGCTGCCTAGAAATAATCTCTCCGACTCCGTCGACGTGGCCTTGCACCACGTGACCTCCGAATCTGCCAGCTCCAGACATGGCCCGCTCAAGATTCACTTTGTCGCCAACAGCGATTCCGCGAAGGCTGGTTTTATTCAGGGTCTCTTGCATCACATCGGCAACGAAGCCATCTTCGGTCAATTCGGCTGCGGTTAGGCAGGCGCCATTGACCGAGATAGATTCCCCTTGGGCTAGATCTGATCGCACTAGCTCTCCGCTAACTTGCAACCGAATGCTGTCGCCTAGATCTTTTAGACCTGAAATGGTTCCAAGTTCTTCGACTATTCCTGTAAACATCAGATTCTCCCAACTGGTTTTGCAATGATCTGAACATCTGGACCGAGAGCGTTTATCTCCACAAATTCCATATCCTTTGCATCTTTGATGGAAGGAACGTCAATGGAGCCAATGGCAAGCTTGTCGCCACCAAGAAGTTTTGGAGCCAGATAAATTACAAATTCATCTACCAGATCCATTTGAACAAATCGACTTGCAAGAGTTGGTCCACCTTCAACCAAAACTTGCTTGATTCCCTTTTCGTAAAGCTCACTTAGGGCACCGTGGATCGATTGAGTCTTCAGAGTAAGCGTTTCTGCGTCGCTATTGAATACTCGAAGTTCTGCGGGTAATTCGCGTTCGCCTAGCACAACTCTTAGTGGCTGCTGCTCGTAGAGTGAACCATCTGGTTTTCTGGCAGTAAGTTCTGGGTTGTCAATGAGCGCTGTGCCGGTTCCAACCAAGATGGCATCAACTTCTGAACGTCTCTGGTGCGCGTCGTTTCTAGATTCCTCGCCGCTGATCCACTTGCTAGATCCATCTTGGGCGGCTGCGCGACCATCGATACTACTTGCCCACTTCAAAGTAACAAAAGGTCTTTTGTGTTTTGCTGCCGTTAGCCAAACTCTTGCCTGACGGTCTGCTTTATCGGCCTGAAAACCAGAGGTAACTTCAACACCTGCATCACGCAATGTCTCTGCACCACCGCTTGACTGATCTCCTGGATCTAAAGAAGCAAACACAACTTTGCTTACTCCTGCTTCAATAAGCGCCTGGGCACAGGGACCGGTTTTTCCGGTGTGATTGCAAGGTTCCAAAGTCACAACTGCAGTTGAACCTTGGGGAAGCTTTGTTGCTCTGTTGAGCGCAGCATTTAGGGCAACAACTTCGGCATGTGCTGTTCCAGAACCCTTGTGGTATCCCTCACCGATTAGCTCACCGTCAGCATTAAGAATTACTGCACCAACTTGGGGATTTACTCCAGTTACTGGTCCCTTTAGGGCAAGCTCAAGCGCGCGAGTCATCGCGTCATCGAGGCTTAGCTTGGACATGTCTCTACCCTTGTTCGTATTTGAACCTCGGGGTAGCGGAATGGGAAAGTAGAGTCAACCAAATTGGAGCTTAAAGCGCCATCGACTGACCCTAGGTTCTTCTCCCATCCGGACTTTAACCGTCGGCTCTGGAATTTCACCAAATCAACCGAATTAGAGCTTTTTCAAGATCTGATTCGGGTCGCGGGCTATACCGCCGGCTCAGATTTTCACTGACCCCGAAGAACGTTGTTACGTTTCTATCCTTACAGATAACTAGAGATAGTGCCCAAAATGTTTCTAGCTACCAGCTAACTCCTAGGAATCAAGCCAATTTTGTCGTAAACGCTCGCCAAAGTGGCCTCGGCTAGTTCGTTGGCACGAGCTGAACCATTAGCCAACAGGCTATCTAGCTCATCGGTGTTTTCCAATAGCTCGGTGGCTCGGTTTCTTATGGGCTCAATTACAGCGATGACCGCGTCGGCAACTTCGGTCTTGAGGTCTCCGTAACCTTTGCCAGCGAAGAACGCCTCCAAATCCTTAATCGACTTACCTGATACGGCCGAATAGATTCCGAGCAGGTTTGAAATCCCAGGCTTATTTTCGGCGTCGAATCGGATTTTGGTATCGGTATCAGTTACGGAACCCTTGATCTTTTTCACTGTGACACTGGAATCATCCATTATGTTGATGGTTCCTTTTGGCTCGTTTGATTTAGACATTTTTACAGTTGGGTTCTGAAGATCATAAATCTTCGCAGTTTCTTTCAAGATGTGAGCTTCGGGAACAGTAAAAGTGTCTCCGAATCTGGAATTGAATCGCATCGCAAGATCTCTGGTTAGCTCGAGGTGCTGTCTTTGATCCTCACCAACTGGAACCTTTTTTGGTTGATAAAGCAAAATGTCCGCTGCCTGCAAGACCGGGTAAGTGAACAAGCCAACTGAGGCCGAATCACTATCTGTTTTTTGAGACTTATCTTTGAACTGAGTCATCCGGCTTGCCTCGCCAAATCCGGTGATGCAATTTAGTACCCAGGCAAGTTGAGCATGAGCTGGGACCTGTGACTGAATAAATAACGTTGACTTACTCGGATCAATTCCGGCTGCAATGTATTGCGCGGCGGTTGCGCGAGTGTTAGCAAGAAGTTGCTTCGGGTCTTGAGGCACTGTGATGGCGTGGAGATCAGCAATCATGTAATACGCGTTGAATTCTTGCTGCATCGTAACCCAGTTATTGAGGGCTCCCAGATAGTTTCCCAGGTGCAGAGAATCGGCAGAAGGCTGCATGCCGCTTAGAAGATTAGCTTTGCTCACCCTAGATAGCGTATTCCACAGTTACTGGGGAATGGTCAGTCCAACGCGCGTCATAACTTGGAGCCCTGTGTACTTTGTACTTTCCAGACACCTTAGCTAGAGCTGGCGTTGCCAGGTGGTAGTCGATTCTCCAGCCCGCATTGGTGTCAAACGCCTTGCCCCGATAGGACCACCAGGTGTATGGGCCTGGCTTGTTTGGGTGGCTAGCTCGACCGATATCAACCCAACCTTGCTTGCCCATCAAGGTGTCAAAGTAGGCACGCTCTTCAGGTAGGAAGCCAGCGTTTTTAATGTTGCCCTTCCAGTTCTTGATATCCAGCTCAGTGTGACCAACGTTTAGATCCCCAACTACCAAAGCCAAAGCTTGCTCTTTGGTGAGCTTTGCCATGCGAGATTGCATTGCTTCTAAAAACTTGTATTTTTCAACCTGCTTCGGGGTCTCTACTTCACCGGAGTGAACGTAGCAACTCACAACAGTGACACTCTTGCTCCCAACTTTGAAGACACCTTCTAGCCAGCGCCCTGCTGAGTCAAAGTCCTTAGCGCCGAGTGCAACTTTGGATGCGACCGCGGGAACTTGGCTTACTAATGCAACCCCGGCTCGTCCTTTGGCAGATGCTTCGTCGTGCAGGATGTGCCACTTACCGCCATTAATCGCAAGTCCACCGTTTTCGTTGAATAGCTCATCAAGATCAGCTCGGCTAGCTCTAACTTCTTGAAGAGCTAGAACATCGGCTGTAGATTTTTTGAGCCAATCACCCATGCCGTTACGAAATGCTGCGCGCACTCCATTGACGTTTATTGTTGCAACTTCGAATGGTTTCTTGGTGGGCACTAGAAGCTCACTAAGACTGCGTCACCTTGAACTTCGACAGTTATTTTCCCTAATGCTCGCTGTGCAGGACCTTTAATTACAGATCCATCATCCGCGTTATAAACAGCGCCGTGGTTGTCGCAGACAATCTCCGAATTTGAAACACTACTCATTACAAATCCTGCATGGGTGCAAACCGCGCTAAATGCGCGGAATACATCCTGTGAGGGGTGAGTAATCAAGATAGGCGTTCCAGAAACATCAAACTTCTTTCCAGAACCCACAGGAATGTCTGTTGTCTTGCAGACCTCTACTGCAGCCGATGCGCTTTCAGCTGGAGCCTCAGATTCAGTTGCGCCTGGCTCTACTGTTGCTTGCGGGGCGCAAGCCGCCAAAGCAGTTACTGCGGATACTCCAACTACGGATGAGATCACTGCGCGACGAGAAACCATTACGGCCTACCTTTCAGAATTGCTTGCTTTACCTCTGCAATTGCCTTCGTCACCTGAATTCCTCTAGGACATGCCTCGGTGCAGTTAAATGTAGTCCGGCAGCGCCAGACACCTTCTTTATCGTTCAAGATGTCGAGCCTTAGCTCGGCACCTTCATCGCGGGAGTCAAAGATGAAGCGGTGGGCGTTGACTATAGCGGCTGGGCCAAAGTACTGACCGTCGGTCCAGAAAACTGGGCAGCTCGTGGTGCAGGCGGCACACAAAATGCACTTGGTGGTGTCGTCGTAGCGCGCGCGCTGCTCAGGAGACTGCAATCTTTCTTTCTCTGGGTTGGCTCCAGCAATCAAGAAAGGATTGATGTCACGGTAGGCCTTGTAGAAAGGCTCCATGTTGACAATCAAGTCTTTTTCAACAGGCAGACCCTTGATTGGCTCAATGTAAATCGGCTGCGTGATGTCTAGATCCTTGATTAGCGTCTTGCAAGCCAAGCGGTTTCTTCCGTTGATCCTCATGGCATCCGAGCCACAAACACCGTGAGCGCAGGATCTGCGGAAAGTCAATGAACCATCGATTTCCCACTTGATCTTGTGCAGGGCATCTAGAACACGATCGGTTCCATACATAAGTACGTCGTAGTCAACCCACTTAGCTTCTTCGCTGGTCTCTGGGTCAAAGCGGCGAACCATGAGAGTTACCGTGAATGACGGAATCTCTGCTATTTCTTTAACGCTTTCGACCATTAGTACTTACGCTCCATCGCTGGGTAGTTGGTAACAACAACAGGTTTCCAATCAACCCGGATGTCTTCCCCAGGCTTGGTTGGAACAACCTTGGTTTTGTATGCCATGGAGTGAACCATGAAATCTTCATCGTTTCTGGTCTCATAGTCTTCACGGAAGTGGCCACCGCGGCTTTCCCTGCGCTCGCGAGCTGTTATAACCAAAACCTCAGCAAGATCGAACAAGAAACCCAGTTCGATTGCTTCCAGCAAATCCGTGTTGAATCGCTTACCGCGGTCTTGAACTGCGATGTTTTCGTAGCGCTTTCTAAGCTCAGTTATCTTATCTAGAGCCTCATTGAGAGAATCTTCGGTGCGGTAAACCTGGGCGTTTTTATCCATGGTTTCCTGCAGTTCTTTTCTTAGAACCGCAATCTTCTCGGTACCGGTTGAGTTCCTGGTTACTGAGAGCAAGATCTCAACCTGAGCTGTGGCGTTTTCAGGAACAGGAACAAAGTCTGCATCCTTGGCGTACTCAACCGCATAGATTCCAGCGCGCTTACCAAATACGTTGATGTCAAGTAGCGAGTTGGTACCTAAGCGGTTCGCTCCGTGCACCGAAACACATGCACACTCACCAGCAGCGTAAAGACCTGGCACCACAGTGTCGTTGTCGCGTAGAACTTCAGTTTTTATGTTGGTTGGAATTCCACCCATCGCGTAATGCGCAGTTGGGAAAACGGGAACTGGTTCGGTGTATGGCTCAACACCAAGATAGGTTCTTGCAAACTCAGTAATGTCTGGAAGCTTGGCGTCAATGACTTCTGGCGGCAAGTGAGTAAGGTCCAGAAGCACGTAGTCCTTGTTTGGACCCGCGCCTCTTCCCTCGCGAACCTCGTTAGCCATAGCTCTAGCGACCATGTCTCTCGGGGCAAGGTCTTTAATGGTCGGCGCGTAACGCTCCATAAATCTTTCACCTGAAGCATTTCTCAAAATCGCACCCTCACCGCGGGCTGCCTCGGAAAGCAAAATACCAAGACCGGCGAGACCGGTTGGGTGGAACTGGTAGAACTCCATGTCTTCTAGTGGAAGACCCTTGCGCCAGATGATTCCAACGCCGTCACCAGTAAGGGTGTGAGCGTTAGAAGTTGTCTTGAAGATCTTTCCGAAACCACCGGTGGCAAAAACAATCGACTTGCCCTGGAAAACGTGCAGATCCCCGGTAGCTAGCTCGTAAGCCACAACAGCTGCTGGACGCTCCACGCCATCGACCTCGTTCATCACTAGGTCAAGCACGTAGAACTCGTTGAAAAACTCGATGCCGAGCTTGACGCAGTTTTGGTAGAGGGTCTGCAAGATCATGTGACCGGTGCGGTCTGCCGCGTAGCAGGACCTTCTTACCGGTGCTTTTCCGTGGTCTCTGGTGTGCCCACCAAAGCGTCGCTGGTCGATTTTGCCATCCGGGGTTCTATTAAATGGCAGTCCCATGTTCTCTAAATCGATAACAGCCTGGACTGATTCTTTTGCAAGAATCTCAGCAGCGTCTTGGTCAACTAGGTAGTCGCCACCCTTGACGGTGTCGAAGGTGTGCCACTCCCAGCTGTCTTCTTCAACGTTGGCTAATGCTGCTGCCATTCCACCCTGAGCTGCACCGGTGTGAGAGCGGGTAGGGAAAAGTTTTGAGATAACTGCGGTGCTAGCGTGAGGCCCCGCCTCAATGGCAGCGCGCATTCCTGCACCACCAGCTCCAACGATTACTACGTCGTGCTTATGGAAGTGAGTCTTTGTTGCTGTGTCGCTAGCGGGCAATTACTAGGTCCTTACTGAGCTGGGCAGAACGATGGCAGCGCTTCTAGTGAAGCGCCGATAGGGCATGGGTCGAAAGTGAAGATAACTAAAGTTCCCAAGGTAACCAACGCGGCACAAACACCCCAGAGAGTAAACACCAGAGTCTTTCGGACACCTTCTTTTTCTGTGTAGTCGTTGACAATAGTTCTCATACCGTTGGTTCCGTGGATCATGGCAAGCCAGAGCATTGCTAGATCCCACCACTGCCAGAACGGGTCGGCCCATTTACCTGCAACGAAAGCAAAGTTGATTGCCTTGATGCCACCTTCTGGAACAACCAGGTTTGAGATCAAGTGAACAAA
>JBIJBA010000094.1:0-2921 GCA_044345455.1 Rhodoluna sp. | reverse complement strand
TTCATCTTCTGGCAAGACAATTCCGCTAGGTGTTTTCTGCCGCAAGTCATTATTTGAGTTCTTGGACGCAGAATACGTGTTTGAAAAAACCAAGCAGGGCTTTGAGTTCTTTGAGAAGCAGTTTGACTACCCATACCCATTTGAAAAGTATGACCAGCTCTTTGTTCCCGAATTTAATGCCGGAGCTATGGAAAACGCTGGAGCTGTAACATTCACCGAAACCTACGTCTTCCGCTCCAAAGTAACTGATGCTGTAAAAGAACGTCGCGTTGTAACTATCTTGCACGAGCTCGCTCACATGTGGTTTGGCGATCTAGTAACCATGCGCTGGTGGAGCGATCTGTGGCTAAATGAATCCTTTGCCGAATACATGTCTACTTTGGCCACCCAAGAAGCAACCGAGTGGCACGGAGCCTGGGCCACATTTGCTTCTCTAGAAAAGTCCTGGGCTTACCGCCAAGACCAACTCCCATCGACGCATCCAATCGTTGCTGAAATAAACGACCTGGAAGATGTGCAGGTGAACTTTGATGGCATTACCTATGCCAAGGGAGCGTCTGTTCTCAAGCAGCTTGTTGCTTGGGTTGGCCAGGAACCATTTATGCGTGGAGTCTCCGACTACTTCAAAAAGCACGCCTTCAAAAACACTGAGCTGAAGGATCTTTTGAAAGAGCTCGAGAACCAAAGTGGAAGAGACCTTAGCCAGTGGTCCAAGCTTTGGCTTGAAACCGCAGGAGTAAACACTTTGCGACCAGAGATTGTCGAAAAAGATGGAGTAATCGAGTCATTTGCAATCCTGCAATCAGCGATCGATGCCTATCCGTACCTAAGACCACACCGCATTGCTATTGGTCTCTACGAAGAGCAAAACGGCAAAATCGTTCGAACTGATCGAATCGAGTTGGATGTTGAAGGAGCCAAGACCGAGGTTCCAGAACTTGCCGGAAAGAAACGTCCCGATTTGATTTTGCTAAACGATGACGATCTCACCTACGCAAAGATTCGTTTGGACGAGTCTTCTTGGAGCTTTGCCTTGGACAAGCTTTCACTAATCGAAGACCCGCTTGCTAGAGCCTTAGTTTGGGGATCTGCTTGGGATGCAACCCGTGATGGAGAAACTTCACCTCGCGATTTCATAAAGCTCGCTCTTAGTCACCTTGAATTCGAAACTGAGTCAACAACTATGTTGACGATCTTGAGGCAGTTACTGACAGTTGCGAACCTATATGTAGCTGAGCAAAACCGCTCGACTGAGCAGCTGTCACTGGCTGATGGCTTGTGGAGCTTGGCTCAAAGTGCTGAAGCTGGCTCGGACGCGCAGTTGCAGTTTGTGAAATTCTTCGCGCAATTTGCTAGAAGCGACCAGCAGCTAGCAAATGTTTCGGCCCTTCTAAGTGGCGAGATCAAGCTTGCCTCGCTTGCAATTGATACTGACCTGCGATGGGAGCTTGTTACCTCTTTGGCTGTCGGTGGAAATATCTCTAGCCAGGAATTAGATCAAGAGCTTGCTAACGACAACACCGCCAACGGACAGAAGTATCACGTTGCCGCCGTTGCCGCGTTGCCGGACATCGTTTCAAAGCAAGCCATGTTCACTAAGTTGGTTGCCACCGATGAGCTCTCGAATGCGTTGGTAAATTCTGCGAGCTTGGCTTTTGGGCGAGTGTTGGATCCAAAGTCACTACAGCCTTTTGTCGCTCAGTATTTTGCGAGTGTGCTCAAGGTCTGGGAAGACAAGACGTATCACATGGCCGAGTATCTTCTTATAAATCTCTACCCGCTGGCACTTGCCAACAAAGAGCTAGTTTCTGAGACAGAGGCTTTCCTAGCCAAAGCTGAGGTTCAAAGCAAGCCGGCGCTTCGCAGAATCATCATCGAGAACCTGGCCAATGTTGAAAGAGCGCTTAATGCTCAGCAACGGGATCTAAGAAGCTAAATGCCTGATGAGTTTGAGGACGCCAACCGCGTTGAAGTAGTTCGAATCAAGGGGCTTTCTGGAGAAGCTGTTGAGGGTAACTTCTTTGAGCTCGTTGGCGGCACCGAAACCTTCAAGAAACTCGTGTCTAAGTTTTATGAGGGTGTTGCCACTGACGATGTACTAAAACCAATGTATCCAGAAGACGATTTGGGTCCAGCCGCAGAGCGCCTGAGAATGTTTCTGGAGCAGTACTGGGGTGGTCCGCAAACCTATCAAGAAACCAGAGGTCACCCCAGACTCAAGCAGCGCCACCAGCCCTTCAAGATAAACCCGCTGGCTCGTGAGAGATGGTTGCATCACATGAAGGTGGCGTGTGATTCACTGGAGTTAGCTCCCCTGCATCAAGCGCAGCTTTGGGGATATCTAGATCGTGCAGCAACTTCAATGCTGAACACATTTGAAGACTAGAAGTGCTTGGCCTCTTTAGATAACACATGGCCAAATTGTGACGAGAGTCTGACCCAGCCTTGAGAGTGAAAAACGGGAACCATTTCGCCTTCAGTTAAAAAGCCAAGTCCGGCAGCAGCAAAGGCTGCGCCAGCTGGAACTTTCGAATCGAGGTCAATGGCTCTACCCCAAACCTCGGAACGAATACGAGCCGCTATTGGTCCACCAACTGATTCTGGGATTGTCTCCGCGACTTCGATAATTCCTTTTCTGGCAACGCCGGTAAGCATGTATTCGGGCAGGCTCGTAGCTTCCACCCAACCGGTTCGTGGTGGAGATACTCCAGCCCAGGGCACCCGCTCTGAAGACTCGAGATGAAATACAAAACTCTGTTCTGCTTCTGGCTTTTCTAGCTCAAATGCGATCCGATCGAGGATTGCTTGGATAGGAACGAGCACGTTGATCTCAGCTTCTTGCTTGAGATCCATCGTTCGAAGGCCCAGAACGGTTGGCCCATCATCCAAAATATTTGCCGTAAACAAAGGTGCCACGTAAG
>JBIJBA010000093.1:0-2949 GCA_044345455.1 Rhodoluna sp. | reverse complement strand
CCACTTACAGACGTTCTAGAAGAGCAAACTGCAGAGGCGCTAGATGGTGTTGTTGACGCTTTCAGAATTAACTGGGTTTGGATGCCGCCTTGGGGTCCAGAGAAGATTACTGATGACGGTCGCGAGCAAATGCGCGCAATCGGATTCTCTATCTAGCTCTTTTTCCCCAGAAACTTCCAGGCCAGCGGCAAAAGCGCGGCGGCAAGAATCATTTTTAGAACATCGCCCACAATAAATGGCACAAGACCCGCTGCGGCAACGGACGCTAGGTCATTAGTCGCACCTAGGTTTCCAAGCGCAAATGCAAGCCAAGGAAGTCCAAATAGATAGATGACAGTGTTAGCAATTGCGAAGCTTCCTAGCACTCCAGCAACAGATTTATGCCAGCCCCGCTCCGATAGCCATCCAACAACGGCGGCTGCAGCAACGAAGCCAACCAGGTAACCAAAGGTTGGTCCAAAGCTCAAGCTAGTTGCGGCGGAGAAAACAGGTAATCCCATTGCACCCATGGAAAAGTATGCGATTAGTGAAAGTGCGCCCCTGGTTGCTCCAAGTACAGAACCAACCAGTAATACAGCAAGGGTCTGCGCAGTAATTGGAACGGGCCACATGGGGATAACTAGCTGAGCTGCGTAAGCTGTGAAGACAGCGCCGGAGAGAATCAAAGCAATGTTGTTTAGAGCGGATCGTGGAACAACCCGATCAACAAGTGCCGAATTGCTCGATAGCTGAATGGTCATGAGATTCTCTTTTCTGCCCAGGGAAGATAAGACGATTGTAGACTATTGCTTTGTGAGCAAATGAGAGGTTTGTTGATTGCTTAGCGTCAAGGACCTAGAAATCACCATCGGTGCCAGAACCCTCATGAGTGAGGTGTCGTTCCGCGTAGCCGCTGGGGACAAAGTAGGCCTTGTTGGTCGAAATGGGGCTGGTAAAACTACCTTGACCAAGATTCTCGCTGGAGATGGACAGCCTTCGAAGGGTGTAATTGAGCGTCAGGGTGAAATTGGATACCTACCCCAAGACCCCAGATCCGGAGACCCCGAAGAATCCGCCCGCGATCGAATTCTGAATGCGCGGGGTCTTGGAACACTTCTGAAGCAAATGAGCGAGGCAACCGAGATAATGGCCTCAGCAAAAGGGCTTGAGTCAGAGAAAGCAATGCACAAATACAGCAAGCTTGAAGAGCGTTTTCAGGCTGCCGGAGGATACGCCGCTGAAGCTGCCGCATCGGCAATAGCCAGCAATCTTGGTATTGAAGAGCGCATCTTGTCACAGGCGCTCAAGACTCTCTCTGGTGGCCAGCGCAGGCGAATCGAGCTTGCAAGGATATTGTTCTCCGACGCGCAAACCATGCTGCTTGATGAGCCAACCAACCATCTTGATGCCGATTCTGTAGTTTGGCTTAGGGACTTTCTTCGCGCCTACCAGGGTGGGTTGATTGTTATAAGTCACGATGTGGAATTGGTTGAGACAACTGTCAATAGAGTGTTTTACCTAGACGCCAACCGCCAAAAGATTGACATATACAACATGGGTTGGCGCGCGTATCAAAAGCAACGCGAGGCTGATGAGGAAAGACGCAAGCGTGAGCGCGCAAACGCTGAGAAGAAGGCAGCTTCACTGAGTCTGCAGGCTGCAAAGTTTGGTGCTAAAGCTACAAAAGCGGTTGCGGCTCAGCAAATGCAACGTCGAGCTCAGAGACTTCTTAGCGAATTGGAAGATGTTGGCCAAGTTGATCGTGTTGCAAAGATTCGCTTCCCTGATCCAGCCCCTTGTGGGAAGACGCCTTTGATGGCCCACGGACTGTCAAAAAGTTTTGGTTCTCTGGAAATTTTTGCCGCGGTAGATCTCGCAATTGATAGAGGGTCGAAGGTAGTAATAATCGGACTAAATGGCGCGGGAAAAACTACCTTGCTTCGAATACTGGCCGGCGTAGACAAAGCAGACACCGGGGTTATAGAACCTGGCCACGGACTGAAGATCGGCTACTACGCGCAGGAACACGAGACGCTAGATGTGGCCAAAACAGTCCTCGAAAACATGCAAGCGGCTGCGCCTCACCTAGGCGATGTCGAAGCCCGCAAAGTCTTAGGGTCATTCCTGTTCACGGGAGATGACGTTGTTAAGAAAGCAGGAGTGCTAAGCGGAGGAGAAAAGACCAGATTGGCACTTGCCTCACTGGTTGTCTCTTCCGCAAATGTGCTGCTATTGGATGAGCCAACAAATAACTTGGACCCAGCAAGCCGAAAAGAGATTCTAAACGCCTTAGCAAGCTTCACAGGAGCTGTTGTTTTGGTTTCGCACGACGAGGGTGCGGTGCTCGCCCTCAACCCGGAGCGGGTTCTGATACTGCCTGATGGCACAGAAGATCATTGGTCAGATCAGTACGCTGATCTGATTTCGCTTAGCTAACTGTTTCGATCCAAGATTTCATCCTCGACGCTCGAGTCTGCGTTGGCTTCGCGTCTCAGGATCCTAGGAATATAGGTTGGATCTTTCTCCATCCTTCGAAATTCCTGCTCTTGCCTAATTGCCCAAAAGAGCGCAAAGAATCCCATAACCGCGAAGATGATCCATTGCACTGCATAGCTGAGATGATTTCCCTCATCCAAGACGGGTCGACTAAGTGGCTGCGGATATGAACTCTCCGAGGGCGATTCAGTCACCATCCGAAGGTAGAAACCCTGTTCAACATCAAAGTTGGTAATCTCCTTAATCTCGGGCAGGTTGATACTAGTGACCTGACCGCTTGGTGATTCCCTATTTGGAATGGTTTCTCCCAATCGCACTCTCGCGACGATTGTTTTCAAAGAATCTGACGGCAAGAAAGTGTTTGAAGGATTGAGATCGGAATCTGCTGCTATCCAACCACGCTCGACAACCACAATCTCTCCAGTTTCAAGCAAGAAGGGGACCAGTTGCACGAAACCTGGTTGACCTGCGATG
>JBIJBA010000030.1:0-11161 GCA_044345455.1 Rhodoluna sp. | reverse complement strand
TCAACCAGCGAGTCTTTTTCGACGTCGAGACCGGTCATCTCGCAGTCGATCCAGACTAAGTTCTCCAAAGACTTCATAACCTAGAAAGCTTAGCGTTTGAGCGCTAGGCGCTTTCTTGATTTTGCCTTTGGCTTGCGCTTTCTTTTAGCTTTAGCCTTTAGCAACTTGCGCTCAGTTCTTCCCTCGATGAGCCAGTAAAGAACTGGAACAATTACCAGGGTCAGTACTGTCGAAGAAACCAATCCTCCGATAACAACAATTGCCAACGGCTGGCTGATGAATCCTCCACCGGTGATGCCAAAAGCTAGCGGGGAAAGCGCAAAGATTGTTGCAAGTGCCGTCATCAAAATAGGACGAAGACGCTGCCTCGAGCCATCCATGATCGACTGCTGAATCGACTTGCCTTGCTTTCGGTACTGGTTTATTAGGTCAATTAGCACAATGGCATTTGTGACCACCACACCGACCAGAAGCAGCATTCCAATAAGTGCCGGAACACCCAATGGAGTATCGGTGAGTAGTAGTAGACCCAGCGCACCGGTTGCAGCAAATGGAATCGATATCAACAAGATCAATGGCTGCACCAAGCTACTAAAGGTTGCAACCATAACTAGGTACACAATTGCTACCGCGGCTAGCAAAGCTAGCCCTAGCTGACCAAAGGACTCAGCCTGATCAGCAGAGACTCCACCGATGTTGGCCGTTGCTCCAATTGGCAGCTCAACAGCATCCAGCGCCTCGGTTACTGCTCTGGTAACTGCTCCCAGGTCATCGGAGTCAGGGGTTAGAGAAACTGTGGCTACTCGGTCACCCTTCTCGCTGGTGATAGCTACTGGGGCCTGAACCTCCTGGATGTCAGCGATGCTGTCAAGGGAGATAACTCCTGACCTGGTTGGGATTCGAATGTCGCGAATCTCATCCAAGGTAGCTGGCGAGTTCTCTTGAACGATAAAGATAGGAGTCGCCTCGTTATCGATGTTCACATCGCCAATTGAGCCTGGTCTTAGAGTGGCTGCAACAATACCCGAAACCTGAATTTCGGTCAGTCCTGCCTCGGCAGCTGCCACCCGATCAACAGTTATTTTCAGGGTTCGCTGTTGCTCCGAAAGTGAAGAGGAAATATCAGAGATACCTTCAACTTCGAGCATCCCTAGACGAACCTTCTCAACAGCTGCAAACAACGCTTCGTCGCTGGTAGCTGCAAGCTTGATGTCGATTGTGCCGGAGCCAGTAAAGCCACCGCCTCCTTGAGGCAGGGTTGTCTCACCGATGTCATCACGAGAATCAATCTCTGCTTGAACAGCAGCTTGAATTGCAACGTTGTTGGCGTCCTTACTTACGGATACCTGAATAGTAGTTGCGTTGGTGTTACCACCAAAGTTAACGCGACCATCGGCTCTTCCACCAAAGGTTGCAAGAACTGTTTCAACGCCTTCTTGCGAGAGAATCAGATCCTCAAGAATCTTGGAGGCTTCGTCGCGCTGCTCGAAGGTGCTTCCAGCAGGCATTTCTTGACGAACCACAAATGTGTCTCCACCAAAGTCACCAATGAAGTCGGTCTTTAGCTGCGGAACAAGTGAGAAAGTGAACATCAAAATAGCTCCCGCTGCAACCAGAGTGAGCCCTGGCTTGGCTTGGGTTTTAGTCAGTACGGGGATGTAACCGCGCTGTAACCAGCTGCGCTTTTCTTTTTCTTCCTCAACCTTGCGAGCTTTCTCCATACGAGTGGCTGCAGTCTTGGCAGATTCTTTCGCGCTCTGCTCTTCACTAACTGGGGCTTTTAGGAACCAGTAGGCAAGAACCGGAACGATAGTCAACGAGACCACTAGGGAAGCAAGCAGCGCGATGGTGAAGCTGAAGCTAAACGGCCTAAAGAGCTCTCCGACGATTCCTCCCACCAGGGCAACCGGCAGGAATACCGCAACGGTGGTGATGGTCGCCGAGGTAATGGCTCCGGCAACTTCTTTTACGGCGTCAATAATGGCGCGCTTTTTCGGCTCGCCATAGGAGAGGTGCCGGTTGATGTTTTCAATAACCACAATCGAGTCATCCACGACTCGACCAACTGCAATAGTTAGCGCGCTCAGGGTGAATAGGTTCAGGCTGTAGCCAGAGACCCATAGACCGATAAAGGTAACCAGCAAGGATGTTGGAATCGAAATTGCAGTCACCAGAGTGGATCGAATCGAGGTCAAAAATACCAGGATGATCAAAATGGCAAAGGTAAGTCCAAGGGATCCTTCAATGCTTAGGTTCTCAAGTTGTTTTTCAACAAAGGGCCCCTGATCAAAAACAGTAGTGATTTCAACATCGCCACCTAGTTTTTCCACCAGTTCTTCAATCTTGGACTCAACGCCGTTAGAAATAGCAACCGTGTTACCTTCTTGAGTCTTAGTGACCTGGATTCCAAGGGAATCAAGGCCATTTGTTCTGGAAATAGAAGTAACTGGCGCGTAGTCGTAACTTACGTCTGCAATTTCTCCGATGGTGAGAATTCTCGGGGTGGTGGTAGCTCCAGTTAGGCCACCAGGTAGTTGTGCAAATGAGGTAGCTGATGCAACCAAAGGAAGATTCTCAAAGTCTTCAAGGGAGTTGACGTTGGTTCCAATTTCAATCTGGAGCTCACCCTCGCTGTCGGTGATTGAACCGGCTGGAAGTATAAAGCCATTGGCCCTAAGAGCATCGGTAATTGAAGTTTGAGACAGCCCATTTGCAGCTAACACGCTAGTTCTAAGATCAAGAGTGATCTGCTTCTTTTTTCCTCCAGCAACCGTGATTTCCTGAATGCCTGGCACTTGAGACAAAATCGGGACAGCGATGTCTTCCAGCACTTCAGAAATAGCTTCGTTATCACCGGTGGTCGAGGCAACTGACAAGACAATGATCGGAACGCTATCGAAAGATCCCGAGATAACTCTTGGCTCGACATCGGCTGGAAGCGAATCTTGAACATTAGCTACCACGCGGTTTAGTTCTTCTTCAACCTGAGCGGTTGTGACACCAAAATCAAACTCCACGCGAACAACCGAGACGTTAGCTCGAGACGTTGATGTGACATTCACCAGGTTCTTTAGAATCCTGGCCTCGTCTTCGATGATGGAAGAAACTTGAGCGTCTACCACCTCAGGTGAGGCCCCAGGGTAACTGGTAACGATAGAAGCCTGTGGCACTTCAAAAGAGGGAAGCAGTTCTTGCTTTAGCGAACCGAGGGAGATTAGGCCAGCCACGGTGAGGATTATGGTCAAAAGCCCCACAACAGAGCGGTTGGCAAGTGAAACGGTCGAGAGTCTAAACAAGGATGTCCCCTAAATAAGTGTTGGGTTTTTGTACCTACTAAGCAAACCACCTATCGGCCCAGCTAGCAAAAGCATTGCCCAAGCTCTCAGCCAGTTGCCAGTAATTTGCCTTGTGTTTGGGGCTCGGGCGTAGGCTGAAGAGATGAAAAAAGCTCTCAAGATCTTCTCCAGAGTGCTACTTGGGCTGCTTGTTGCAGCGCTTATTGTGCCGTTTCTGATCCCTGTTGAAACCAGCGGGACCAAGACCTATCAGGAAGCAGCTGGGTCGGGGTCTAGCTTTGCTAAAGCTTCAGGGATTGATTTTTACACGGACGTAACCGAGTTTGATTGCCAGCAAGATAGTGACTGCGAGAACCCACCGGTGTTTTTCTTGCTGCACGGCTTTGGGGCTAATACCTTTTCTTATCGCTTTGTAACCGAGCCACTCAGTGCGTACGGAGATGTAATTGCTTATGACCGCCCAGGCTTTGGCTTTACACAAAGGCCAAGTAGCTGGGAAGGTGAGAACCCATACGGATCAGCAGGTAACGACCTAATTCTTGATGAGCTAATCGCAGAGTATGCAAGCAATAGAGAGGTGTTCCTTGTTGGTCACTCAGCTGGCGGAACCCAAGCAGCGCAGTATGTGGTTGATAACCCAGGTGCAGTGAGTGGTCTTATTTTGATCTCGCCAGCGATACTCACCACTGGTGGATCGCCTTCTGGCTTCAACTGGATCTTCAGCATTCCGCAATTAGATCACCTTGGTCCCCTCCTTGTTTCCTCAATTGCCTCGAGTGGCATGGATTTACTGGATAGGTCTTGGTTCGACAAGTCGAAGATCACCGATGAAATCAAAGCAGGTTATCGAGCCCCGCTAGAAATCATCGGCTGGGAAGAAGGCTTCTGGGAATTCAACCGAGCCCCGCGAAGCTTTGATGTCAAAGACCGGTTATCCGAGATCAAGATTCCAACACTTCTTATTACTGGCGACACCGACGTTGTGGTGGCAACCGCTGACACCGAGGCGCTCGCGACCATGATTGAGGGCTCAAGTCTGGTCGTTATCCCCAAATCAGGCCACTTAGCCCAAGAAGAGACTCCTGTAGAGACCATGCAGGCTATCGATGATTACTGGATCAGCCTTTCTAAGTAGTTTGGGAACAAATCGGTCAGTTGTGGGTTTACCTCTAAGCAGTAGACGAGAGAAGGACAGTAAAAAGTGAACATTAGGTTCGGGCTAGACACCTTCGGGGACATGACCCTAAAAGACGACGGCACGCCTGAAACTGCAGGTCAGGTCCTTCGAAACGTTGTCGAAGAAGCCGTTCTAGCTGAACAAGTTGGCCTTGATAACTTCAATATCGGCGAGCACCACCGCGATGATTTCGCAGTTACTGCACCAGACACTGTTCTTGCTGGAATCGCAACCAAAACCGACAGAATTACTCTCGGATCTGGTGTGACCGTTTTGTCCTCTGAAGACCCAATCAGGGTTTACCAAAGATTTGCAACTTTGGATGGTCTATCAAATGGACGTGCAGAGATAACCGCTGGACGAGGATCTTTTACCGAATCTTTCCCACTGTTTGGATATGAGCTTTCAGACTACGCAGAACTGTTCGAACAGAAACTAGAGATGCTGGTTGAGCTTCTAAAGGAACAGCCAGTGAACTGGTCCGGATCGATCAGGCCGCCACTTGTAAACCAAGAGGTGTATCCAAAAACCGAGCGCGGCCAGATTCCTCTTCGAGTCGGTGTTGGAGGATCTCCAGAAAGCGTGATTCGCGCTGCCAGGCTAAATGCCAATCTGGCATTAGCAATTATTGGGGGAGATCCTGCAAGGTTCTATCCCTACGCGAAGTTGTATCACGAGCAGATGGAGCACTTTGGTAACGAGGTTCGTCAGATTTCTATTCACTCACCAGGTCATATTGCAAAAACTGATGAGCAGGCGATTGAAGAGCTCTGGCCAAGTTACGAATCAAGTTTTGGTCGCATAGGCAAAGAACGAGGCTGGGGTCCGATGACCAAGGATCACTACTTGAATGAGGTCTACAACGGAAGCTTGTATGTTGGTTCACCTGAAACCGTTGCCAAGAAAATCGCTTACGCACTTAAGTCAGTCGGGGCTAACCGCTTTGACCTCAAGTACTCAACTGGACCTATGCCCCACTCCAAGCTGATGACCTCTATTGAACTATTAGGAACCGAAGTTGTTCCTATGGTCAAGCAAATCCTGGCTGAGTCACTAGCCATCAAATAAGTCAAGCTTGTCGCTGGCAAGACATTTATGTCTGCTGAGCTAGCCTAAATACTGACCAGTTAGACACTTAGTTAGGCCCCGCATGAATTTCAAGGCATTATTCGCAGAGTTCCTAGGAACAGCCCTTCTTGTTACAGCCATAGTTGGCTCCGGAATCATGGGTAGTAATCTCTCGGGCGATCTACTAGTTGCCCTCATGGCCAACGCGCTATCTACCGCTTTGGCTCTCGGTTTGCTCATCCTCACTCTTGGCCCAGTAAGCGGAGGTCACTTCAACCCAGTTGTTTCGATGGCTTTGGCTATTGATCAGAGGTTTAAGGCAGCAAGAGTAGCCCCTTATCTTGCCGCGCAATTTGCTGGCGCTATTTCGGGAGCAATCCTGGCAAACGTTATGTTCGGTTCTGTAGCAATTCAGTTTTCGAGTAAGGGGATGGCTAGCGAGGGCACAGCTATTGGTGAGGTTGTCGCTACCGCAGGACTAGTTTTTATCATTCTTAATTTGATTCAATCCAAGCGTGCCGATCTAATTCCAATTGCAGTTCCAGCTTGGATTGGCTCAGCATATTTCTTTACTTCGTCCACATCATTTGCCAACCCTGCCGTGACGGTTGGAAGAATCTTTACTGATAGCTTTGCTGGAATCGGGGCCCAGTCAGTTCCAAGTTTTGTAATTGCACAGCTGCTTGGTGCAGCACTGGGAATTGTTCTAGCAAAAGTATTTACTAAGTCCAAAAAATAGTTTTAGGCGAAAGCTTCCGGTGGTGGGCAAGAGCACACCAAGTTACGATCTCCATAGACCGAGTCCACTCGTCTAACCTTTGGCCAGTACTTCCAAAGGTGCTGCGACTTTACAGGGAACACCGCTAACTCTCTCGAGTAAGGGTGGTTCCATTCCCCGGTCAAAATCTTTGCGGTGTGTGGCGCTTGGCGAAGTGGGTTATCTTCGGGGCTCCAGGTGCCGGCACCAAGCTGGTTAATCTCATTCTTGATGGCGATCATGGCCTCGATGAAGCGGTCAACTTCCTGCTTTGGCTCTGACTCGGTTGGCTCGATCATGAGTGTTCCAGAAACCGGGAAGCTCATCGTTGGAGCGTGGAAACCGTAGTCAATCAATCTCTTCGCTACATCGTCAACGCTCACACCGGTATCCTTTGTGATTCCACGAATATCGATGATGCACTCGTGAGCGATCAAACCAGCGTTACCGGTGTAAAGCAGAGGAAAGTGATCTTTTAGCTTTAGTGCCACGTAGTTGGCGGACAAAACAGCAACCGAGGTTGCATCGCGCAAGCTTTGGTTCCCCATCATGCGTATGTATGCCCATGAAATAGGCAAGATCGAAGCCGAACCAAAAGGAGCCCCAGAGATAGGGCCAAAGTTAGGAAGTTCTATCTGAGCCAATGAGTGACCTGGCAAAAATGGAGCGAGGTGAGCCCTGGCGGCTACTGGACCAACTCCTGGACCTCCACCACCGTGAGGGATGCAGAAGGTTTTGTGAAGGTTCAGGTGCGATACGTCTCCACCCAAAAGACCAAACTTCGCATAGCCAACTACTGCGTTGGTGTTAGCGCCATCGATGTATACCTGGCCACCTGCGGCATGAACCATGTCGCAAATGTCAGCAATTGCCTCTTCGTAAACACCATGGGTGGATGGGTAGGTAACCATCAGAGCAGACAGCTTGTCGCCTGCATCGGTAATTTTTTGCTTGATGTCAGCTAGATCTACGTTGCCCATTTCGTCGCAGGCGACAACAACAACCTTCATACCCGCCAAGATTGCAGATGCCGCGTTGGTGCCGTGGGCAGAAGATGGAATCAGACAAACTTCGCGTTGGCTGTCACCACGAGAGTTGTGGTAACCGCGGATAGCCATAAGGCCAGCTAGCTCTCCCTGGCTTCCCGCGTTTGGCTGCAGAGAAACTGCGTCGTAGCCAGTTACATCGCAAAGCCAACCGGTTAGCTCTTCGATTAGGTTCAGATACCCTGCGACATCTTCTTTAGGAGCAAATGGGTGCATGTTGCCAAATTCTGGCCAAGTTACTGCTTCCATCTCGGTAGTCGAATTTAGTTTCATGGTGCAAGAGCCAAGGGGAATCATTCCGCGATCTAGCGCGTAGTCGTAGTCAGCAAGACGCTTTAGGTAGCGAAGCATTGCGGTCTCGGAATGGTGAGAGTTGAAAACCTGATGGGTTAGGTACTCATCCTTGCGAGCAAGGGATCCAAGCTTGCTGGAAGCAGATGCATTGAAGACATAGTCAACCTTGCCAGCGCCAAAGGCTGCTGCAATTTTGTTTAGCATTTCTCCATCGATGGTTTCATCGATAGAAATGCCAACAGTTTTCTCATCTAGAACAAGCATTGTGATGTCTTGTTTTCTGGCAGCTTCATAAACGGTTTTTGAACTTGGGACCGTGACCTGGAACGTGTCAAAGAACTCATTCGGCGAAACAGTCAGACCTGCTTTTTTGAGCGCTTCGGCTAGAGCAAGAGTCTTGTGATGAACATCGAGTGCAATTGAGCGAAGGCCCTTTGGACCGTGGTACACGGCATACATACCCGCCATTACGGCTAGCAGCACCTGCGCGGTACAGATGTTGGAAGTTGCACGCTCGCGTCTGATGTGCTGCTCACGAGTCTGCAAAGTTAGTCGGTAGGCAGGTGCGCCATCGGCATCAACGGATACCCCAACCAGTCTTCCTGGCATTGAGCGCTCAAGATCATCACGAACAGCAAGGTAACCTGCGTGAGGACCACCAAAGCCCATTGGAACTCCAAAGCGCTGGGTGGTTCCAACCGAGATGTCAGCTCCGGCACTTCCTGGAGATTCAATCAAGCAAAGTGCCAGTAGGTCTGCAACTGCCACCGAAAGAGCAGAGACTTTTTTGGCTGCAGCAAAAATTGGCTTTAGATCGGTGAGGTTTCCAGAAGAGCCTGGGTACTGAACCAAGACACCAAAGTATTCGCCCGCCAGACCAGCTGCACCCTTGGCTGCGTCAAAGTATGCAATTTCAATTCCAACTGGAGTTGCCCTGTGTTCCAAAAGAGCTTTGGTTTGTGGGAAGCAGTCGTTATCGACATAGAAGACTTTGCTTTCGTTAGTGGAGCCTCGTCTGGCAAGCAGCATGGCTTCGGCTGCAGCAGTTGACTCATCCAACATAGATGCGTTAGCGGTCTTCATTCCCGTTTGGTCATTGACCATGGTCTGGAAGTTGATGATCGCTTCTAGGCGCCCCTGGGAAATTTCTGGCTGGTAGGGAGTGTAAGCGGTGTACCAGGAAGGGTTTTCTAAAACGTTGCGCTTGATAACTGAAGGGGTCAGGGTTCCGTAGTAACCCTGACCAATCAAGCTTGTAGTGACCTTGTTGTTGTTCGCGTGAGAGCGAAGAGCTTTTAGAGTGTCTGATTCAGACAATGGGTCAGGAAGTTTTCCATCGCCTTTGAATTGGATGGCCTGTGGCAAAGCGGTTGCCATGAGCTCGTCTAGAGATGAATACCCCAACTCCTTGAGCATTTCAGATTGTTCTTGAGGGGTAGGACCGATGTGGCGGTACTTGAAATCTTTGTGCTCAGGAAGCATTTGTAAGCAGTTACCCCTCGTTGGTTAGTTGAGCGTATTCTTCATGGGTTAGCAAAGCAGGTAATTCGGTGAATTTGATCTTGATCAACCATCCGGCACCCATAGGGTCCTGGTTTACTAATTCTGGTGTTGCGGTGACGCTGTCATTTACTGCCACTATTTCACCATCTACGGGGGCGTAAAGCTCTCCGACACTCTTAGTGGATTCAATTTCGCCACAAATTTTCATATAAGTGGTCGAGCTACCAAGCTTTGGTAGGTCAACAAACACGATGTCACCTAGCTTCTCGGCTGCATATTCGGTGATTCCAACGGTGGCAACGTCGCCATCGATTGAAAGCCACTCGTGCTCTTTGGTGTAGTGAAGACTTTCGCGATTAGTCATCAGCCATATTCCTTTGCTTGGTTAGTTATTTGGTCTCTTGTAAAAGGGGAGTTTTACTACTTTATAAGGTGCCTTGGTGCCTCTAATGTCAACGCTAACTGAGGTCCCAATTTCAGCAAAATCGGCCCCCACCATCGCCATGGCTACTGGATAGCCGAGGGTTGGAGACAGTGCCCCAGAGGTGATTACTCCCATTGATACGTCTGAGTTTTCTGGGAAAACTTCGTAATCGGCTCTAGCAGCTCGCTTACCTTCTCCGGCAAAGCCAACTAGCACTTGGCTTGGAGCAGACTCTGCCAGTTTGGTGAGGGCTGCTTTCCCAACGAAGTCCCCTGGCTTATCTAGGCGAACTACTTTGCCAAAGCCAGCTTGGTAGGGGTTCACATCCTCATTCATCTCGTGGCCATAAAGAGGCATGCCGGCTTCGAGCCTGAGAGTGTCTCTACAAGCAAGCCCGGTTGGCATGAGATCAAACTTGGAACCAGCAGCTATGAGCGCATCAAAGACTTGCTCTGCAGAGGCTACTGGTATGTAAATTTCGAACCCGTCTTCGCCGGTGTATCCAGTTCGAGCGAGCAAGCAGTCAACGGATGCGATGTTGGCCTCGGAGATGGCGTAGTACTTCAAGTCTGAGAGCGGGGCAGAAGTAATTTCTCCAAGAATCTCAACAGACCTAGGTCCTTGAATAGCCAGGAGCACCCAAGAATCGCTCTCGTCTCTTACCTCGGTATCAAAGCCGGTTACTCGCTTTTGAAAAGCTCCAAACACTACATCTTTATTAGAGGCATTTGCTACCACGAGGTAGCTAGCATCTCCGAGGCGATAAACAATCAAGTCATCAAGGATTCCGCCTGCTTCATTGCAAATTAGCGAGTACTTTGCTCTGCCAACTGCAATCTCTGAAACTGCTCCAACAAGGGCGTAGTCAAGAAAGCTAGCGGCGTCCTTACCTTCTATAAAGATCTCTCCCATGTGAGAGATATCAAATAGTCCGGCTTTGGTTCTTACCGCTTCGTGCTCGGCTAGATCCGAGCTATATCTAACTGGCATTTCCCAGCCACCAAAGTCGGTGAAGCTAGCTCCAAGATTGGCGTGTTTTTGCCTTAGCGGGATGGATTTCATGACACTAATCTAAAGCATGGCTAGAGCACTCTTTACCCGCGGAAAAGCTCTGCCTTGGTGGGCTAGCGTTGATACCAGATCGGCCCAAGAAATAGGAGTTTCAAATGTCCCAATGGAGTAACCACCCTGCAACCGCCAAGTATGGAAAGAGCCAACTAAGTTTTGGCCAGCGATCGGCTGACGTTCTAAGAAACGCCATGGGCTCTTGGCCATTTGTGTTTGCAGCCCTTGGCTTTCTAGCGCTCTGGATGTATTTCAATAACGATGGTTCTTTTGATCCATTCCCTTTTATCTTGCTAAATCTCATCCTGTCCTGCATTGCTGCCTTACAGGGAGCAATCTTGCTTATCGCTGCCAAAAGAGAAGATCAGATCAATTCAGATCTTGCTATACACACATATCAGATAGACCAGGAAAACCTTGAGCTAACAAAGCAGGTTCATGAGCTCAGCAAACGAATCGAAAAGCTGACAATAGAGGTCCACGAGGCTGTAAAAGCCAAGGAATAACAAGACACGACCCGCCCCAATAAAT
>JBIJBA010000029.1:0-11306 GCA_044345455.1 Rhodoluna sp. | reverse complement strand
CGTGGACGAGCGTTCGTTAAGCATCACTCAATTGCTCACAACTTTGCAGTCACAAACTAAGAACTTTCTCGATAAAGAACAGCTGCAAATTGCAGGTCTTCGCGGTCAGGTTAGGGCACTGTCCCCCAAGCTAACCCTTGACCGAGGTTATGCGGTTGTTCGAAACCTCAAGGATGGATTAGTGACCGACCCGAAGAAGGTTTCCAAGGGTGAAAAGCTGAAGATTACGCTCGCCGGGGGCGATCTCGGGGTCACGGCAGATTGAAAGTAGGCTAGAGACACAATGAGTGAAACCAATAAAGATATCGAAGCGATGAGCTACGAGCAGGCTCGTGACGAACTGGTCAAGGTAGTTGCTGAACTTGAAACCGGGTCAGTCACGCTAGAAAAATCCATGCAGCTCTGGGAACGTGGCGAAGCCCTTTCCAATAGATGCGAGAAGTGGCTCTCTGGAGCAAGAGACCAACTGGAGAAAGTTTCTAAGGCTAAGAAAACTGGAGCCGAGTGAGCGATGCCGCGGCCAAGCGTCGTGCGCGCCAGACGCTAATCAATCTGCTTTTGTCTCTTGGGGCAACCATTGGCGTGATGCTGGTTCTAATTCTTGCTGTGCCTAGAGATGACTCCAACAGGGTTCAGGCCGTTGACTATCAAGAGGTTGCCTCTCAGGCGGCAAGCGAAGCTCCAGGAGCTTTATTAGTTCCGACTCTTCCAGTCGACTGGTATTCCAATTCCGCACGCTACAGGTCTGTGGCACAAGATGGAGTGGCCACTTGGTATGCGGGATTCGTTGGGCCAAACAGTGAATTCATCGCCATGACTCAAGGCTTTGATATCAATCAAACTTGGATTCAAATACAGCTCGAAGCAAACAAGCCCACTGGAGAAATTACTCTTGGCAATCAGTCTTGGACAATTTATGAAACCACTAAGACCACCACTCCCGCCAAGTCAAAGGACTTTCTGATGCTTCTGGAGTACCAGAGCAATGCGGTCTTGGTTTACGGCGTGGCGCCAAAACAGCAGTTAGAAGACTTTGCAACGCAGCTTTCTTTGCTGATTGAAACTAACTAGCTCCCAGTTATCGGCCAAAGAGAGTAAATTAGGGATTGTGAAAGTAAGAAATTACTGAGTAAACATCACAGCAATTATCAAGTATCAGTTTTAGGCGGGACGGCAATGGAATTTCGAATTGAAAACGACACCATGGGTGAGGTAAAAGTTCCTAAGGATGCCCTGTATTCTGCCCAGACCCAACGAGCGGTTGAGAACTTCCCCATCTCGGGCTCGACTCTAGAAAAAGCTCAAATCGCAGCTCTTGCGCAAATTAAAAAAGCAGCCGCTTTAGCTAATGCGACTCTTGGTGTCTTAGACCAAAGCATTGCAGATGCCATCGCCAAAAGCGCAGATGAAGTTATCGCCGGAAAACACCAGGGAGAGTTTCCGGTAGACATTTACCAAACCGGCTCCGGTACCAGCTCGAACATGAATATGAATGAGGTCCTAGCCACCCTAGCGTCGAAGAAGCTGGGTAAGCCGGTTCACCCAAACGATCATGTGAACGCCTCGCAATCTTCTAACGACGTCTTTCCAACTTCGGTGCACCTTGCCGTAACTTCGGCTATCGTTACCGACCTTTTGCCGGCGCTTGATTACCTAGCTGGAAAATTGGAGGCAAAAGCCAAAAACTGGTCTCAGGTAGTCAAGGCTGGTCGCACTCACCTCATGGACGCAACCCCGGTAACTTTGGGTCAAGAGTTTGGTGGTTACGCCGCTCAAATTAGATATGGCATCGAAAGAATTCAGGGGACCATAGCTCGCGTTGCTGAGGTTCCGCTCGGTGGAACAGCCGTTGGAACCGGAATCAACACCCCAAAAAGTTTCCCACAAGAAGTAATCAAGCTTTTGGCTAAGGCCACTTCCCTTCCGATTACCGAAGCTAGAGATCACTTTGAAGCTCAGGGCGCTAGAGATGCTCTAGTCGAAGCATCTGGCGCACTCAGAGTTTTGGCGATTAGCCTCACCAAGATAAACAATGACTTGCGCTGGATGGGTTCTGGCCCAAACGCTGGTTTGGGAGAGCTTGCTATTCCTGATCTTCAGCCAGGTTCCTCGATCATGCCAGGTAAGGTAAACCCCGTAATTCCAGAAGCTGTTTTGATGGTTTGTGCCAGGGTTATTGGAAACGATCAGACCGTAGCCTGGGCTGGTGCCAGCGGAAACTTCGAGCTAAATGTTGCAATTCCGGTGATGGGAAACTCCCTACTTGAATCAATCAGACTCTTAGCAAACGCTTCTAGGGTGCTCGCTGATAAAACAATTGAAGGTCTCGAAGCAAACAAGGATCGCGCACTTGCCTTGGCTGAGTCAAGTCCGGCAATTGTAACTCCCCTAAACAAGGTGATTGGCTACGAGGCAGCCGCAAAGATTGCTAAGCACTCCGTAGAAAAGTCCATCACAATTCGCGAGGCCGTTATTGATCTGGGTTTTGTTCAGCGAGGAGAAATCAGCGAAGCCGATTTAGACAAGGCACTTAACGTGCTTTCTATGACCAAGCCCCCACAGTAATCGCTCCAAAAAAACCAGCAATCAAATAAGGGCCCAGCGGCATGGATCCGCCGAGCTTTATCTTTCCCAGTACCAGAAGCAAACTGGCAACAATCCCGGCTATCAAAAAGCTAATTAGCAAAGCGAGAACCGGAAGGATTGGCGAGTACCAACCAAGAGCCAATGCCATAGCGGACATGAGTTTCACATCCCCCATTCCAAGTAAACCCAGACGGTTTATCCCGAAAGCAACCAAAAAAGTTGCAAGCATTGCCAGATTCGCAAAGAGCATGTTCCACCAAATACCGCCAGCAATTCCAGCAGATATTTGCCCAAGCCACGTGATTGGGAATGCCGGCAATACGTATTTGTTTGGTAGGCGGAGCTCCAAAAAATCGGTCTTGGCTAGCGGCCAAGCAGTGAGAGCCAGGTAGCCAAGACCGAGTGCTGAAAATAACGAGGCAAGATTTTCGAACACCGAAGCAGAGTATTTTGAAACCGAGACTAGTGCGAAAACTTATCCCCAGACACAAATGATGGGCTTAGGCGCCGAAGCGGCGATGCCTTCTGGTGAAGGCACGAATAGCCCTAAGGAAGTCAACTTTTCGAAAGTCTGGCCAGAGTGCTTCCTCAAAATACAGCTCGGAATTACTTGATTGCCATAGCAAGAAGCCACTTAGGCGCTGCTCACCCGAAGTTCTAATAATTAGGTCTGGATCTGGTTGATCCGAGGTATAGAGGTGGGAGGCAATCAACTCAGGCGTTAGAGAGTCTGAAAGCTTAGATAAGTCATCGCCCGAAGCAATGGAGGATTGCACGATAGATCTCATGGCGTCGGTAATCTCCTGTCGCCCTCCATAGCCAATAGCCAGATTCACAGTTGCGCCATCAGTGTTGGCGCTTTCCGCCTCCGATTTCTCGAGGGACTCAAGGAACTCTTTGGAAAGTGCATTGCGATCTCCCATGACCCGGATTTTCCAATTTCCCCTGCTGACCATTTCCTTGGCTAAATCTTCGAGAATTACAAAAAGGTCCTGCAGCTCCTGCTGGCTTCGTTGCTTAAGGTTTTCGGTAGAAAGAAGGTAGAGAGTTATAACCGGAACATTAAGCTCGTCGCACCAGGAGAGAAAATCAAAAATCTTCTGGGCTCCGGCAACGTGTCCCGATTTCGCTTTTGAGCCGTTATTCTTATCAGCCCATCGCCTGTTGCCATCGAGCATGACCGCGATGTGTTTAGGAATGTTTTCTTTATCAAGCTGGCGCTCGATTCGAGCTTCATAAATGCTATAAACGGGATTTCGCACATTCCAAGGCTACCGCTTCAAAACCCATCTATTGTTGAACCATGGTCGAAAAGCAAAGCCCCACAGAACCCATGCACCTTCCGCTGTCTGAAATAACCAATAACGAAGAGGACCAAAAGCCATCTTGGCGTGGCTGGATTCACACTGGTGTTTTGCCGATAGCCGTTGCTGGTGGAGTGGTGCTTGTTGTGTTGGCAGACGGGCTAACTGCAAAAATTGGCGCAGCAATTTTCTTTGCTAGCTCAATCCTTCTTTTTGGAACCAGTGCTATTTACCACCGCTTCAACTGGAAACCCAAGGCCAAGAAGGCCCTCAAAAGATTTGATCACGCAAATATCTTCTTGCTGATCGCAGGAAGCTACACTCCCATTACGCTGCTGGCACTGCCGCAAGAAAAGGGCCTGTGGTTGATGGTCGCTATTTGGGTAACGGCTCTATTGGGTATTGGCTTTAGGGTTTTCTGGCTCGGAGCTCCGAGGTGGTTGTATGTGATCATTTACATCGTTATGGGTTGGGCTGCGGTTGTTTACCTGTCAGATTTTATAAACGTTAATTTGGCGATGATGGTTCTAATTCTTGCCGGTGGTTTGATGTACACGCTGGGAGCGGTGTTCTACGCTCTAAAAAGACCCAACCCAGTTCCTGGTCACTTTGGCTTCCATGAGATCTTTCACAGCTTCACCGTGTTGGCATTTTTATGTCACTGGAGTGCGGTTTTGATTATCTGCCTGAACCCAGTTCCGGGCTCGTTCGCCTAACTAGTTTGAGCTTGGCGGGTTTACACCCTGTTCCTCAAGATCTAACTTCTGAACAATCTCTGCGCGATAGCGAACTCTGCGCACCCTTCGGGTCATGTCAAAGATGATAAAGATTGCGGCGGCGGCCACTCCAAAGGTGGCTAAAAAGCCCACTACCCCGGGGCTGTACCAGGTGTCGTCTATAACAACGTCACTGGGGGCCTCGGTGGCTAACCAAACTACTAATTGATTCATACCCTTAAGTATGAACCACAAACTTCAGTTAACCTTGATTAGTGAGTAAAAACATTGTCCAGCAGCGCTACGGTCGAGATCGGCTACGAAGTCGCGATCGTATTCTCGCTATCTCAATAGCAGTAGTTGCGCTCACTTCTTTTCTTATCTGGGCAGTGTTTGTAGCCATCGATAATTCCAATCAAGTCACTCACAGAGATATCGCTTACGAAGTAATTGATGAGTACTCGACCAATGTGACCTTTGAGGTTTCCAGAAATCCCGGCCAGGCAGTTAGCTGTGATTTGACGGTCTTGAATCAGTCCTTTGCAATTGTTGGGTTCTTGAGAGTGGATGTGGAGGCTTCGACTAGTCGTTCGACGGTGATTTCCAGCATCATTCGCACCACAGAACTTGGCGTATCGGGCTTGGTTCAAGGCTGCCGCTGAATTAGGCTAGAGAGATTATGTCTGAAACAAACGATGCCAGCTGGCTAACCCAGGAAGCCTACGATCGCCTTGCCGATGAGCTGGAGTACCTGCTAACTATCGCTCGCGGCGACATAGCCAAAAGAATTCAAGAGGCGCGCGAGGAAGGTGACCTGAAAGAAAATGGGGGTTACCACGCAGCCAAAGAAGAGCAGGGCAAGATTGAATCTCGGATCAACCGTTTGGAAGAAATCCTCGCAACCGCTCAGGTTGGGGAAGCTCCCAAGGCAGCGGGTATTGTCCAGCAGGGACTTGTTATATCCGTTGAGCTAAATGGCTCCGAGAAGAAGTTCCTTCTGGGCAGTGCCGAGATCAGCGACGAAGATATTGAGGTTTACAGCCCAGATTCTCCAATTGGAAGTGCGATCATGGGTAAGAAAATTGGTGAGCAGCTAGATGTTCACTTGCCAAACGGAAAAACTATCCAGGTCAAGATTCTGGATGTAACTAACAGTTAGTCTTCTCTAGATGGCTGAAGCTTTGGACGTAGCCCTGCTTTTTCCAAAGCCTTTACAACTTCCATGCGGTGATTGTGGCCGCTGGTCTCAACCGAAAGATTCAGCTCAACTTCACTAATCTGAAGGCCGTTTCCGTGGCGAGTGTGCAAAACCTCAATGACGTTGGCGTGTGCTCCCGCAATCACTTCAGCGGTTAGAGCGAGTTGACCCGGTCGGTCTGGAAGCATGACTGAGAAGTTGGTGTAGCGATCAGAGGTTGATAAACCGTGGCGAATAACTCTCTGAAGCAAGAGTGGATCCATGTTTCCACCTGACAAGATAGCCACAGTTTTTCCTTTGGGCTTAGCCTTGCCGCTCATTAGAGCAGCTACCGCAACCGCTCCGGCTGGCTCTACAACCTGCTTGGCTCTTTCAAGTAAAACCAGAATGGCCTTAGCGATGTCGTTTTCGGAAACCGTTACCACTTTGTCCACGTACTTTTTGATGAGTTCAAAAGGAACCCGCCCTGGCTTGGAAACAGCAATTCCATCGGCAATGGTCGGGGTGGTTTGAATTTCAGTGACCTTGCCGGCTCGAAGAGATGCTGGGTAGGCAGCGGCGTGCTCTGACTGCACTCCGATAACTTTGATTTTTCTGCCCTGAGCTGCTGCTGCGAGCTTAGCCGCAACCGCAACTCCAGCTGCTAGGCCTCCACCACCGATCGCCACCACAATTGTTGAAACGTCTGGGTGTTGCTGGAGAATTTCTAACCCAACGGTGCCCTGGCCTAACACCACGTCGATGTGATCAAAGGGTGGAATGAAGATAGCACCAGTGTTTTTAGCTTCCTCCTGTGCAGCCTTGAGGCACTCAGCAAAAGTGCCACCCTGCTGAACAACTCTTGCTCCGTAGTTTCGTGTTGCCTCGACCTTAGGAAGCGATGCTCCAATTGGCATGTAAACCGTGGCCTTTATTCCAAGTTTTTTTGCGGCTAAGGCAACGCCCTGCGAGTGGTTTCCCGCCGAGGCTGCAATAACTCCTTTTTTCTTTTCGACTGCGGTGAGGTGACTCATCCTGTTGAATGCACCACGCACTTTATAGGCGCCAGTTCGCTGCAGGTTTTCACACTTTAGAAATACCTGCTGACCGACTAGGTCAGAAAGAAACTTTGAGTGGAGAGTTGGGGTTTCAATTGCGACTTGCCTGACATTAGCAAGCGCGGTCTCAAAATCAGACAGCGAAGGCACTACCACTGGGGGTTGAGTAGTCATTGGCGCCTTTCGGGGGAAATTACCTAAGACCCAAGTTTAGTTAGATTTGCGCCTAGAACTTAGTGCCCATTGCCTGAATGCGTTCGATTCGCTTGGGAATAGGAGGGTGGGTAGAAAATAGTCTCTCGGTGAACCCAGGCTTAATTGGGTCGTTCATGAACATGTGAGCCATGGAAGCGCTTACTTTCTTCATTGGGCGGCCATATTCGCCCAGCTTTTGCAGAGCGCTGGCTAACCCATCTGGGTAGCGGGTGATCTCAACACCGGTTGCATCAGCTAGGAACTCCCGCTGACGCGAAACAGCGGCTGTCACAATCGGTCCAATAAACCAAGCGATAACGCTTGCTATAACGCCCACCACAAGAAATATTGCTCCGGCATTGTCCCTGGATCTGCTGCCTCCTGCGAAGAATGCGGCTCTAATGGCAAAATCTGCCAAGATTCCAACCGCGCTAACTAGACCAAAGACGATTGTTGTCACTCGAATATCGTAATTTCTAATGTGAGCTAACTCGTGAGCCATAACCCCTTCTAGCTCGTTATCGTCCATGATCACCAGTAGTCCGGTGGTTGCCGCAACAATCGCGTGCTCAGGATCTCTTCCTGCAGCGAAAGCGTTGGGAGCAGGATCGTTGATGATGTAGACCTTGGGCATTGGAATGCCTTCAGCAATAGAAAGATTCTCAACCGTGCGCCAAAGCCTGGGGTTATCAGACTTCTGTATTTCGACAGCCCCAGTAAGTCCAATCGCTATCTTGCCAGCCATGTAGTACTGGAAAATTGTGTAAACCAAAACAAAGCCAACAACAAATAGTGCAGAGGATCCGTTACCAGAAGCTGTACCCCACCAAATTGACACCGCACTCAAGAGTGCGACAAACAACACAATGATGATTATTGTGTTGCGCTTATTGGCAGCGATTGCTGAATACATATTGCTTTTCTCTTTGGTTTAGAAGCTAGCTTTTGGTGGCTCTGCAATGCTTGCAGCATCAGCCACCTCAAAGAACTCGCGGGATGGGAAACCAAGTCCCTTTGCAAAGAAGTTCTGTGGGAACTGCAACACCTTGGTGTTTAGCTCTCTTACGCCACCGTTATAGAAGCGTCTGGAAGCCATGATTTTGTCTTCGGTGTCGGTAAGTTCTGCTTGTAGCTGGAGAAAGTTCTGGCTTGCCTGTAGCTGCGGATAAGCCTCGGCAACTGCGAATAGTGACTTCAGTGCACCCTGCAGCATGTTCTCTGCTGCGGCTGCCTGCTCTGGATGAGCCAGCGCTTCTGGTGAAACGGTAGCTGCGCGAGCTTTGGTCACATCGTCAAACACTTTGCCTTCGTAGGCGGCGTAACCCTTTACGGTTTCGATCAGATTAGGAATCAGGTCAGCACGGCGCTTGAGCTGGACCGTGATGTCCGACCAGGCTTCGTCAACGCGAACATTCAGTGCCACTAGAGCGTTGTAAGTAGACCAGAGCCAGATTCCAACAAGGACAACTAGACCCACCAGTACTAAAAGAGCAATATCCACGAAGATTCCTATCGGTTATGAAGTTTGTGCCTTACAAAAATGTTAGGTCAGAAAGCTCAAAAATTGGCTGTTAGCACCAATCTCACAGAAAACTAAAAGGTGTGCCCCCGATGGGACTCGAACCCATACTGTGACGATTTTAAGTCGTCTGCCTCTGCCATTGGGCTACGGGGGCCTTGGAATCCAAGTTTTTCTAGATTTTTGGTCTAGAGGCCCAGGTTTCAAAGGCTAATCGAGGGTCCTTGCTAGCTGCAATAGACACAACATCACGTCTTAGTAAGAAGTTAGCTATCCAGCCGCCTAGAACCCGTACTTTTCTCTCCCACATTGGCATCGCCAGCACGTGGTAACCGCGGTGCATGAACCAGGCAAGCAACCCGGTGATCGCAAGCTTGCGGTACTGGAACACTCCGACTCCAATTCCAAGACCGGCAACCGCACCCATGTTTCGGTGGAAGTAAGGTTTGATTCCCTCGCCACGCAAGTTTGCTACCAAGTTCTTGGCTAGTAGCTTTCCTTGACGAACGGCGTGCTGAGCGTTTGGAACACAGTAGCCGCCGACCCCATCTCCGGAAAGATCTGGAACGGCGGAGTTGTCTCCTGCTGTCCACGCGTCAGCGATGATGGTCTCGCCATCAACAATTCGAAGTGAAGTGTCGGCTTTTACTCGTCCTCTTTCATCAAGAGGCAAATCGGTGTTCTTGACTGCAGGGTTGGCCATAACTCCAGCGGTCCAAACGATGATGTCTGCTTCTACCTTGAGGCCATCAGAAAGCTCAATCAATCCACCTTCAGCAGATTGCAACTGAGTGTCCAGGTGCACCTTGGCGTTTCGATCCTGCAAGTTCTTGACCACCCATTGGCTGGTCTTTAGAGAAACCTCTGGCATGACTCGGCTCATCGCCTCGACAAGATGGAACTGAACCTCGTCGAATGAAATGTTCCTGTAGTAGCGCAATAGATAGGTGGACAAAGAAAGCATCTCGGCAAAGGCCTCAATGCCCGCGAACCCACCACCAACGACAATAAAGGTGAGCAGTTTTTGACGCTCCGCTCCAGCAGGCAAGCTGGCAGCTCGATCAAAGTTGGTTAGCAGGCGGTTGCGGATCTCCATTGCCTCTTCGATGGTCTTCATGCCAATTGCCAAATCAGCAACGCCAGGAATTGGGAAAGTTCTGGATACCGCTCCCGCGGTCACAACTACTTGGTCATACTCAATCTCGTAAGGATCTAGGTTTGGGCTTGAAACCGTAACCTTCTTTTCCTTGTGATTGATAAAAGTTACTTTTCCGCCAACAATGCGGGTGCGCTTGAGGTGCCTGCGGTAGGAAACCAAGACGTGTCTTGGTTCAATGGATCCAGCGGCGACTTCTGGCAAGAACGGCTGGTAGGTCATGTAAGGAAGCGGGTCAACAAGGGTGACCTCAGCTTCATTTTTACCAAGGTACTTTTCAAGCTTCTTTGCGGTGTAGAAACCGGCATAGCCGCCACCAACGATCAAGATTCTAGGCATTGAACTAATTTACTACTTTCGCTTTTCTCTAATTGGGCTGGGGCCTGGTGACCTAAAGGCAAAATACAAGAATATTGCAAGAAGCCCTAGACCAGCATAGCCAGCAAGTGGCAGCCAATTGCTTATATCGGTGTACCAAGGCAACGAAGGCGCTGGTTCTTCAAAAACAGTGAAGGGGGTCGGGGCTTTAATTGGACTCACGATCTCTCCAGGGTCCACTTCAACCTCGGCACTGGCTCGATAAAGATCAATCCACTGACTCAACGAGCCCAAAGGATTCGAGGATACTGAAGGAATCTCCGCTAATAGCGCTTGAGTTGGATTAATCACACCATGACCGTAAGTAGTCGAATAGCCCTCGAAACCTTCTCTGGTTGCAGAGTTAATGACTCGATTAACTACGTCTGCTGCGTCCATGTCTGGATACATTGAGCGAATCAGAGCGACCATGCCAGAAACAATAGGTGTGGCACCACTGGTTCCAGACCACATTCGATACTCACCACCTGGAAAAGCGCCAATTATGTCTTCAGCTGGTGCTGATACCCCAAGCGATAATCCACTGGTTGAGAAATCCTCTGAAGCCACTCCGTCTCGATCTAAACCAGCAACCGCAATAACACCGGGGATCGTGGCGGGTGCGGAGACCTCTTCGGTGCCATCGGCCCTGTTTCCAGCAGCGGCTACAATCACGACGTCGTTTTCAAACGCGTATAAAAATGCTCGGTCCCAACTCTCGGGCCAGGTAACAGAATTCCTGGTGAGCGAAAGATTAATTACTTGTGCACCGTTATCTACTGCCCAGATAATTCCATCGGCAATCTGAGAATCGGTATCCAATCCTTCGATGCCAAACGCTATAGAAACCGAAAGTAATTCGGCTTTGGGTGCGGTGCCAATGATTTGAGCATCACCGCGACCGGCAGCAATAGATGCCACCATGGTTCCGTGATAGCTGTTGCTGCCAACTGGTGTTTGACCATCACTTGATCCAAGCCCCGACATGTCTGTTCCACCAACGAGAGCGCCTTGCAAGCTTGGGTGGGTGGAGTCAATACCCGTATCGATAATTGCTATCTTGACGCCCTCGCCCTGGCTTGACTCCCAAGCGCTTGTAAAGCCGTAGTCATCGAGCCAGTACTGCTGCTCGCGAACCGAGTCTGCAAATGCCGCACTCGATGGGCCTACCGATAAAAGCACCGAAGCTGCCAGTATTGCTAGTTTTCGCATACACACCTACTTGGTGACCAACTGCA
>JBIJBA010000091.1:0-3043 GCA_044345455.1 Rhodoluna sp. | reverse complement strand
ATGCAAGTCCTGGGGTCATTAGCAGAACTAGTGCAGCTGAGAACAGAACGAATGCGGTATTTCCTTGATCCATTTGGGGCCTTTCTCGAAAGAACATGAATGCAAACTGTTAGCTCGATGCTGGCGCCTTAAGGTTTCAACTAGTTGCTTGCTGGATTTCCAGAATGTTACGAAGTTCAATGCGAGATGAACATCTTGTTTCGTAAATGAGGTATTTTTGAACCATGAAATCCGAACGCAACGCTGCCATGATCATGATGACAGCCGCGATGATTGGGCTGGTTTTGGCAAACTCGCCATTTGGGGGGCCGCTACTCGACGCGATCGCCTTCAAGCTGAATCTGGAACTCATCGGGATCCAGATCACCGTTGGCCACGTAGTCTCGGACCTTTTTTTGGCTATATTTTTCTTTGTGGCGGGTCTGGAGCTCAAGTACGAGCTCAGAACCGGAACCCTTTCATCACCAAAGAAGGCAATGGTTCCGGTTATTGCAGCCCTTGCTGGAGTTATTGTTCCATCGGCGATCTACGCCTATTTGAACTGGGGAACAGTGGGGATTGTGGGATGGCCTATCCCCGCCGCAACTGACATCGCATTCGCTCTTGGAGTTCTCGCAATTTTTGGAAGAGGCATGCCTTCCGCCGCACGAATCTTCTTGCTAGCGCTTGCAATTTTTGATGACCTCATTGCGATTAGCATCATCGCTATTTTCTACACCACAAAACTTGAGCCAGCCTGGCTAATCGCAAGCACATTGATTGCTGCTGCCTTTAGATTTGCAGAAACCTCAAAGTTTGCAAACAAGTGGCTTGTTAGGGCAATCTTTGGCTTGGTTCTTTGGTACACGATCTACCAAAGCGGTGTTCACGCAACTGTTGCCGGTGTAGTCCTAGGAATCTTGATTCCCGCTGTCAGAGCGCACAATGTTATGAACAAGGTTCAACCAGCAACCAATTTCTTTATTCTTCCAGTCTTTGCATTCACGGCAGTTGCTGTTGTAATGCCGACAATGGCTGGCGATTCGCAGCCGGTTTTTTCTGGAATCTTCTTTGGTCTTGCGGTTGGTAAAGTTGTTGGAATTTCTATAGCTGCAGTTATCGCAAACAAGCTTTTAGCACCAAAAGATCGTCTTCCATTAACTGTGCTTGATTTCATCCCGCTAGGTCTGTTGGCTGGAATTGGATTCACCGTTTCACTTCTGATTGCGCACCTGGCATTTATTGATGATCGAGAGCTCTATGCTCAGGCAACTCTTGGTGTTCTACTTGGCTCGTTTGTGGCAATGTCGCTGGGTGGAGCAGCATTGTGGTTTCGAGGACGATGGCACCTGTCGCACAGGAAGAAAAAGAAAACTAAGCCAGCTCGGTCAAAGACCCGATTCGCGAAATAGCTCGAAGGTACTTTTTTCGGTAACCGCCGGCAATGTGCTCATCCGAGAACACTTCTGTTAAACCAATACCGGTTGAAGCAATCGCAATCCTTGACTCATAAAGCCTGTCTACGAAAGAAACGAATCTAAGAGCTGCGGACTGGTCAGTTAGCTTGTGGGCGGAGGTCAAAATCAAAACGTCTATCGATTCGATCAGCTTGAGAAACTTTGAAGGATGCACCTTGGCTAGGTGCTGAAGCAGTTTGGAAAAGTCGTCACGGGATACATTTTTACCCGTGGCAAGTGAGTCGGTGACTAGTTTCTCCATCTCTAAATCAGATAAGGCTGCGGTGTGGCCATCAATTGGGCGATGGCGATAATCATCGCCATCAACGCTCACAATTTGGAATCTGTCGGCCATTGCTGATATTTCCCTAGCAAAATCTCTTGCTGCGAATCTTCCCTCCCCCAGCGCATTTGGCGGAGTGTTGGAAGTGGCAGCGAATCTAATTCCTTTGGCTCCAAGCTCTGAAAGTAGCCTGGACATCAACATGGTGTCGCCTGGGTCATCAAGCTCAAACTCATCTATGCAAATCAATTGATACTGGCTCAGGTGCTTGAGTGCATCTGCAAAACCTAGTAAGCCGATGAGGCTCGTGTAGGCAAGGAAGCTTCCAAAGGCTTTCTTGCCGGTGAACTCATGCCAGATTGCTGCAAGTAAATGCGTCTTTCCAACACCAAAACCACCGTCAAGGTAAATGCCCGAATAGGTAGGGGCTTTTCCTTTCGAGAACAGTGACTTAATAACCCCAGGCTTTACGAAGGCCCTGGCTGAGCCAAGAGCCAGTGCCTGAGATGGGAAGCTCGAATTTGGAAGATAGTTATCGAAGCGGGCCTTGGTAAACTCTCTTGGAGGAACAAGCTGGTCCAGAACCTCCCCGAGTGTGGGGTTGGGCTGGATTTCAACCAGGGAACAAATTGTTCCTGAATTGGTTGACAATAGCACCGCCTACATGTGGATCAGTTGAATCCCCAATTCTACAAGGAGATAACTTTGCCAATCGACATTGACAGTTCCGAGAAGTTTAGACAGTACGCCGACCCAACGGCACTTGTGAGCACCAAGTGGCTAGAAGAGAACCTTGGCAAGCCTGGTCTTGTATTGCTTGAATCTGATGAGGACGTTTTGCTTTACCAAACCGGACACATCCCAACTGCCTTAAAAATCGACTGGCACACCGACTTAAACGATCCAGTAACCCGCGATTACATCGATGGTGAAGGGTTCTCCAAGGTCTTTTCGAGACTAGGCATCAACCGCGAAGACACCATCGTTTTGTATGGAGACAAAAGTAACTGGTGGGCAGCCTACGCACTTTGGGTATTCAAGCTCTTTGGCCATGAAGACGTTCGACTCCTAGACGGTGGAAGAGACAAATGGATTGCCGAAGGCAGAGAGCTAACTAAGGATGAGCCAAGGCCCGTTGCCTCTAACTATCCAGTCATAGAAAGAGACGATAAGAAACTGCGCGCATTCCGCGACGATGTAGTTTCACATTTTGGGAAACCACTAATTGACGTTCGTTCCCCAGAAGAGTATGCCGGTGATCGTCTCACAGCCCCTGGTTACCCTGATGAGGGAGCCACTCGCGCAGGCCACATCCCTACGGCAG
>JBIJBA010000090.1:0-3057 GCA_044345455.1 Rhodoluna sp. | reverse complement strand
CCGGTCAGGCTACTTCCCCCTAAGCGCCTGGTCGCGTGACACCCTTTTTACCTAGGTGTATGTGATTGTTGGCTCACAATGAGCCACATCATTGTCGGATAAACTTATCCACAGCACTCTTGGTGAGAAGGGTGTCATTTTTTTGACACCACAATTTGAGGGAAACATGGCTGAATTTATCTATCAGATGATCAAGGCGCGAAAAGCGCACGGCGACAAACTTATCTTGGATGACGTAACGCTCTCATTTATCCCGGGCGCGAAGATTGGTGTTGTTGGACCTAACGGTTCCGGTAAGTCGTCTGTTCTAAAGATCATGGCTGGTCTTGACACTCCTTCGAACGGAGAGGCCCGCCTGAGTGAGGGATACACCGTAGGCATCTTGATGCAGGAGCCAAAGCTTGATGAATCAAAGACTGTGCTTGGAAACGTTGAAGAAGCAGTAAAAGAAGTAAAGGCCAAACTTGATAGGTTCAACGAGATCTCTGCAGAACTTGCTAATCCAGACGCCGACTACGACAGCTTGCTCGAAGAAATGGGAACCCTCCAAGAGGCAATTGACCACCTGGATGCCTGGGATTTAGATTCACAGCTAGAGCAGGCAATGGACGCACTTCGTTGCCCACCTAGCGATACCCCTGTGGCACATCTTTCAGGTGGAGAAAAGCGCCGTGTTGCACTTTGTAAATTGCTGCTTGAAAAGCCAGACCTACTACTTCTTGACGAGCCAACAAACCATTTGGATGCCGAGAGTGTTTTGTGGCTCGAGCAGCACTTGGCTAAGTATCCAGGTGCGGTGCTAGCCGTTACTCACGATAGGTATTTCCTAGATAACGTTGCGCAGTGGATTTTGGAACTCGATCGCGGACGCGCTTATCCATACGAAGGTAACTACTCCACTTACTTGGAGAAAAAGCAAGAGCGTCTAGAAGTTGCAGGAAAGAAAGACGTCAAGTTAGCTAAGCGCCTAAAGGATGAACTTGAGTGGGTCCGCTCGTCTTCTAAAGCTAGACAGACAAAATCTAAGGCCAGGCTTTCAAGATACGAAGAGATGGCAAGCGAAGCTGACAAGGCAAGAAAACTAGATTTTGAAGAGATTCAGATTCCGCCGGGCCCAAGACTTGGAAACATTGTTTTGGAAGCCAAGAATCTGCAGAAGAATTTTGGGGACAGAAAGCTGATCTCCGATTTGTCATTCTCGCTTCCTCGAAACGGAATTGTTGGAATCATTGGTCCAAACGGTGTTGGTAAATCAACCCTTTTCAAGATGATTGTTGGTGAAGAAACCCTTGATGGTGGCGAGCTCCAAATCGGTGAGACGGTAAAGATTTCCTACGTTGACCAGTCTCGTGGAGGCATAGACCCTGATAAGAGCCTTTGGGAAGTTGTGTCCGGGGGTCTTGATTACATTCAAGTGGGACAAGTTGAGATGCCATCGCGTGCTTATGTTGCAGCTTTTGGTTTCAAGGGACCAGATCAGCAAAAACCTGCCGGAGTGCTTTCCGGTGGTGAACGCAACAGGCTAAATCTTGCTTTGACTTTGAAGGAGGGTGGAAACCTATTACTGCTGGATGAGCCAACAAACGATCTTGATGTTGAAACCTTAGGTTCTTTGGAAAACGCTTTACTTGAGTTTCCAGGTTGTGCCGTGGTGATCACTCACGATAGGTGGTTCCTCGACCGAGTTGCTACTCACATCTTGGCCTACGAGGGAACTGATGAGAATCCAGATAAGTGGTACTGGTTTGAAGGAAACTTCGAAGCTTATGAGGAAAACAAGATTGAACGCTTAGGTCCAGACGCGGCTAAGCCGCACCGCTCTACTTACCGAAGATTGACAAGAGACTAGCTACCTTACCTTCGGGGACTCGAACCATTCCCTCCTGGGCAACTGTTGCTAGCAAGACACCTTCGCGGCTAAAGATCTTTCCAATAGCTAAACCTCTGCTGTTTTGAGCAGCTGGTGATTCTTGAACATAAAGCATCCACTCATCCACCTTGGCAGGCGCGTGAAACCACATAGCGTGATCGAGGCTCGCAGTTTTTAGTCCCGGTTTAGCCCAAGAAATTTTGTGTCTTCGGTAGATGCTTTCAAGAAGCGTGAAATCGGAAGCGTAGGCAAGGGCAGCTTGATGCAGGGTTGGAGAAGCAGGTAATTCTCCGATGGCCTTGAGCCAAACTGCCTGGTGAGCTACTGGCTCACCCTTTACTTCAAAGTAGATCGGTGATTGCACGTGACGCAAATCAAACGGTCTGGCCTTGGCCCAGTACTGAGCAACCGGGTGAGGAATACCGCCAAGCACTTCAGCTGCCGAGGGAAGATCTTCTGGCTGTTTCAAACCTTCTGGCATCTGTTCGTGGTGGGTAAGTCCTGGACTCTCAGTTTGAAATGAGGAGATCATGGAAAAGATGGGTTCACCTTTTTGGTAGGCCTGAACTCTTCTGGTGGAAAATGACTTACCGTCTCTTAGCCTGTCAACCGAAAAAGTAATTGGGAAATCAATGTCCCCGGGTCTCAAGAAATAACCGTGGAGCGAATGCAAGATTCTGTCCGGGTCGACTGTTCTGGTTGCTGCAACGGTGCACTGCGCGAGGACTTGACCACCAAATACTCTTCCGTGCGGCATCCACTGCGACGGGCCAATGAAAATATCCTCTTTGGTTCTTGCTCCACCGGCGTCTTTGATGTCGAGGGCTACCAGTAGATCGGCAAGTGGGTCTTTAGGTGGGGGAACCTTGCTCATCTTGGGTGTCCTTACTTTGCGTGGCAGCTATCAGGGTAAGTTTAGTAATGAAATGAAAAATGACTTCCAGCTTTTGGACCAGCAAACTGCGCTCGATCTAAAAACCTTTTTGACTCGGGCCAAGAAAATGGACCCCAAGGGAGTTGTCAGACTCAGGGCCTTTGGAGCCCTCCTGACTGCTTACGTAGCACCTTTGTTTACGGCAAATATTTTGGATGATGGGCCAACCGTTCTGGGCCTTCGAACGATGGATCTCAAGCAAGAAGCTGAGATCAACGTGCTCGTTCCTATCCAAGCAATCCTCGATCGGATC
>JBIJBA010000089.1:0-3157 GCA_044345455.1 Rhodoluna sp. | reverse complement strand
ATCTTTTTTAGATCCTCTGGAGTAAAAGGCTCAGCAACATCAAAGTCATAGTAGAAGCCGTCAGCAATCGGAGGGCCAATGCCCAATTTGGCCTGAGGATTAATGCTCTGCACCGCTTGCGCAGCTACATGAGCGGTTGAGTGCCTAAGAATGCTCAATCCGTCTGGGGAAGAGATGGTTACTGCCTCGACCGAATCGCCATCCAAAACAATGTGCGCGAGATCTCTGAGTTCACCCGATACGCGCATTGCAACGACACTCTTGTCAGCAAACAGTTCGAAGCCTGTAGTACCCAGCTTTTCCTGCTGTTTGACGCCATCTACAACGATGGATATCTGCTGTTCCAAGGTAATCTTCCAATCTGAGCTGCGACTATGGTCAATCCTAACGAGCTACTGGCTATCGCCTTGGTAACATTGCGAGTCTAGATAAGCCTTGGAAGAAGCAAAATGGAAACCCTACAACCTCACCTAATTAGTAAAGAGCTTGCTAAAAAGCTCAATTGGCTAAGAGCTGCGGTGCTCGGCGCAAACGATGGCATCGTTTCTACCGCAGGACTTGTTATGGGTGTGGCAGGAGCTACAACAGACAATGGTGCAATTCTTATTGCTGGAGTTGCGGCACTAGTTGCTGGTTCAATTTCGATGGCTGGAGGCGAGTACGCATCCGTTAGTGCCCAGCGTGACAGCGAGATTGCATCTCGCTTGAAGCGCGAAGGAAGCAAGCAAAAGTTCGCAAAGGATGATCACGTATCTCCGATGGCTGCGGCTGTAGCGTCTTTTTTCTCATTTGCACTCGGATCAGTACTACCAATCGTTGCCATTACTGGACCGTGGACTGAATATCGGGAAGCAGCGACGATAGTTTCCGTTGTGATCGCTCTAGCAATCACGGGGTACTTGGCCGCGATTATCGGAGGAGCAAAGCCGCTTCGTCCTGTTCTTCGAAACGTTGCCGTCTCGCTTGTGACGATGGCGGCGGCGTACGGAGTTGGAACCCTTCTCGGCGTAGCGGTGGCTTAAGCCTTCAGCTTTAATGTTCTTGCTGTTTCGCTCAACGATTTACGAGCTTTGGATGGGTCATCGTTTAGCTTCAATCCATAGCTTGGTACTGAATCCGCAATACCTTTCATCCAAATGTTCTGGCTTTCTGGGAACATCCTCGTGGCAACATCAAGCATTACCCTGGTCGCAACCGATGCCCCAGGAGATGCTCCAAGTAAGCCTGCGATGGATCCATCGGCTGAGCTGATTACTTCAGTCCCAAACTGCAAAACTCCTAAGCCATTTACCGGTTTGATTACTTGGGCTCTTTGTCCGGCTTCATATAGTTCCCAGTCTTCTGCCTTAGCGTTTGGAACAAACTCCCTTAGGCTTTCCACCTTCTGTTTGGATGATTTGAATATCTCCTTGATTAAGTAAATGACCAGCGGGAAGTTCTTTAGTGCCACGGACAGGTAAGAAACGATGTTTCCCAATCGAATTGAGCCTGGAAGATCAAGCCAAGAGCCGTTCTTAAGGAACTTGAGGTTCAAGCCAGCGAAAGGTCCAAACAATAGTGAGGTTTTTCCATCGATCACTCTGGTATCAAGGTGAGGAACAGACATGGGTGGCGCGCCAACTGCTGCTTGTGAATAAACCTTTGCTTGATGCCTTGCAACCAGTTCAGGATTTTCGGTCTTGAAGAAGTGACCGCTAACTGGAAATGTACCGTAGCCATTAATCTCTTTGATCCTTGCTTTTTGTAAAAGCTTCAATGCCCATCCTCCGGCACCCACAAACACTCGCGGCGAGCTGAATTCAAATTTTGAGTCAGTGTTGTTCCCTGTAACAAGCCACGAGTCGTTTATGCGACCAAGTGAACGAACTTCGTGACTGGTTAGCACTTCGACGTCTTTGGTTTTCAGCCAAGCAAAAAGTTGCTCGGTTAGCGCACCGTAGTCAACATCTGTTCCTTGCTCAATTCTGGTTGCTGCAACATCAGATGGGCGGCGACCTTCAATCATGATTGGCGCCCATGCAGCAATCTGTTCAAAGTCTTTGGAGAACTCAATTCCGGTAAATAGCGGTTGATCCTTTAGAGCCTTGAATCGACGCTCTAGGTAATCAACATCCTTTGCGCCCTGAACGAAAGTCATGTGCGGAACAGAGTGAATGAATGTTGCTGGATCTCCAAGCACACCATCTTGAACCAAGCTTGACCAAAACTCCCTAGACTCCTGGAATTGCTGGTTTATAGATATTGCTTTTTCTGCGGATGGAAGATTTCCGCTTGGGTCATCTGGCATGTAGTTGAGTTCGCAAAGTGCTGCGTGTCCTGTGCCAGCGTTGTTCCAAGCGTTTGATGATTCCATAGAAACGTTGTCGAGGCGCTCCAAAACAATCATTTTCAGATTTGGATTTGCCTGGCGAAGCAAAACGGCCAAAGTGGCGCTCATAATTCCGCCACCCACGAGGATCAAGTCGTACTGCCTAGTTGTTGGCACTTACTTTCCTTCTTTGAAGCCTCGATACATTCTCGTGGGCGATACTGGGTTCGAACCAGTGACCTCTTCCGTGTCAGGGAAGCGCGCTACCACTGCGCCAATCGCCCGGGTAATTCGAGGTGAAGACGGGATTCGAACCCGTGTAGACGGCTTTGCAGGCCGCTGCCTAGCCTCTCGGCCACTCCACCGATGCGTAGCTCATGGCCACTGCGAGCGGATGACGAGATTCGAACTCGCGACCCTCACCTTGGCAAGGTGATGCTCTACCACTGAGCCACATCCGCGTGCAACCTAGGTTGCTTGGCTACTCTAACCCAAATCGAAGCTAGCTGCCAGTAGCCCCAAAGCGAGCCTTAGCTCTAAAGGGCACGCATCAACTAGCTAGTTCTGGCGGTCGCTGCCAAACGAATAAGCCTCTTCACCATGGACAGAAGTGTCTATTCCAGCCAGCTCAGCATCGGCTTGGACCCGGAAGCCCATAGTTTTCTCGATTGCGAATCCAATGGCGAGGGCCATCACGAAACTGTATCCAAAGACTGCGGCTGCACCTATTGTCTGGGCGATAAGTTGATCAAAGCCGAACCCAAACAACAATCCAACATCAACGCCAACCAAACCAATAAACAGTGTTCCAATGACACCTCCGACTAAGTGGATCCCCACAACATCGAG
>JBIJBA010000087.1:0-3262 GCA_044345455.1 Rhodoluna sp. | reverse complement strand
TTGTCTCTACCGCGACGCGTGCATTAGGGTCCTCGGTTAGCATGGCATCAAGAATCGCATCTGAGATTTGATCACAGATTTTATCTGGATGGCCTTCAGTAACTGACTCAGACGTGAACTGACGCAAATTGCTCATTTGGATTCCCCTCTTGGTGACCTAACAACTTTACTGGAAACAATCTCCAAAACAGCCCTTGCAATCTCTAGCTTCGAACCCGAGAACCTAGTCGAATCGCTCTCAGAAACCAACAAAACCGAGTTCTGATCCGAGCCGAATACTTCGCCTGAGCTGATGCTGTTAGCAACAACAAAGTTGCACTTCTTTGAGAGGAGCTTTGTCTTGGCCAGAGACTCTAGATCATCTCCTGACTCGGCGGCAAAGGCGACAATCACCGCGTCTGATCCCGTGCTTCTGGTCCTGTCCGAGACAGCCGCGACGATGTCAGGATTTGCAGTCAGCGAAATTTCAATCTTCCCCCCAGTGACAGCCCTCTTTATTTTCTCGTCAGAGACAATTGCTGGGCTGTAATCGGCAACCGCTGCCGCCATAACCAGCAAATCAAAGCTGCCAATAGCATCATCAATGCTTTCGCTTAGATCAGATGCGCTGACCACATTCGAGTGCTCTATCCCTTGGAGCAAGCTCCGATTGACGTTTGCGGCAATTACTCTTACGCTTGCGCCCATTTCCATGGCGGCTCTAGCAAAAGCTAGGCCCTGCTTTCCCGAAGAGAAATTTCCAATATAACGAGCAGGATCAATTCGCTCTCTGGTGCCTCCGGTGGTGACAAGCACTCGAACACCCTCAAGGATTCTCTCGCCTAGCAAAGCGCTTGCGGCGGAGAGTATGACTTCTGGCTCGGCTAGTCGACCAACGCCAGTGTCTTCTCCAGTGAGCCTTCCAACACCAGGGTCTACGAAGTGCACGCCACGATTTCTTAGTGTGGAGACATTCTGCTGAGTGGCGGCATTTTCCCACATCTCAGTGTGCATGGCCGGGGCAATGATCACCGGGCAGGATGCGGTGAGCACCGTGGTTGTCAAAAGATCATCAGCAATGCCCGCAGTAACCTTTGCAATAAAGGAGGCCGTTGCAGGAGCTACGACGATAAGGTCTGCTGATTTTGCTAGAGAAACGTGCTTTACGCTCTCAACATCCGTGAAAAGATCCGGATCGACAATATGGACTTTGTTGTGAGAAAGGGCTTCTAGGGTTGTGGTACCGATAAATCTCGTGGCGTTGACTGTCGCTACGACTTGTACACTGTGGCCGGCTTCAGAAAATAGTCGAACAAGAGCGGCGGATTTATAGGCAGCAATTCCGCCTGTTACACCAACGACTACGTTAGCCACTTGAGCTTTGCCGTTTAGTCTAGATTTTTCTTGGTGAGAAGTCCCTGATCAACTTCATTCAGGGCAATCGTTAGTGGCTTCTCGTCAATTGTTACATCAACCAGTGGGCCAACGTTGCTAAAAAGAGATCCCTCGTGCAGAGAGGAGTAGTAATCGTTGATCTGACGTGCACGCTTTGCGGCAAACATTACAAGCTCATACTTTGAGTCAACACGGTCCATTAGGTTATCGATGGACGGAGAAACAATACCTTCAAGCTTTTCTGACATGACAAACTTCCCTGCAATTAGTTGGATTTGACTAAGTCTACGACTTCTTGGGCGCATCTGGCTACCTCGTCATTTATTACCTGGAAATCAAAGGAATCGGCTTGTGAGAGCTCAGATGTAGCCGTTTCCAGCCTTCGAAGCTTATCTTCTGGGCTCTCTGTACCCCTCTTATCCATCCTTGCCTCAAGCTCTTGAAAACTAGGAGGACTCACAAAAACCAAAAGTGCCTCCGGGAAAGACTTCTTGACTTGAAAAGCTCCCTGCACATCAATTTCAAGAACCACATTCTTACCCTCGGCAAGCGCCTTCTCTACCGGGAACCTAGGTGTGCCGTACCTGTGCTGCCCATGAACAGTTGCCCACTCCAAGAGTTCATTGGATTGTTGCATCTTTGAAAACTCGTCATCGCTGACAAACCGATATGATGTTCCTTCTATTTCGCCAGGTCGCGGGCTCCTCGTCGTGGCTGAAATCGAGAGCTCATAATCATTGTTATGTTCAATGATGTAGCTAGCCAATGTTCCCTTGCCAACAGCTGACGGACCTGAAAGTACAACTAACTTTGCGCTCATCTCGAAAGCCCAATCGCTAATTCATCCTTCGCACTCTGAACTCTATCTCGCAAACCAACCGATGACTCCCCCGCCATAGATCTAGAAGCATTAAAGATTGTCACGTCAGCAAGGTCTCCAAAAATAGACCGTGCATTCGAAAGCTTTGCTCCCTGAGCACCAAAGCCTGGCGCCAAGATGGGAGTCTGAATCAGTTTCTCCGTGTCGATAGCCATGTCAATTAGATTAGCCTGCGCCCCGAAAACCAAACCAACCGAACCCAAGGAATCCTTATTGAAACCAGCAGCATATGAGGCAACGTTGTTTGCCACGCTTAGTTGATTATCAGACATCGAAGACTGTAGAGCTTTGGCCTCCGGATTGGAGGTTGCAGCCAGGATAAACACTCCCTTGGAATTGCTGGACGCAAATGCAATCGTGGCGTCAAGGGATTCTGCACCCAAGTACGGTGAAACGGTGACAGCATCTGCTACAAATGGACCTTCAGTTGAAAGCCAGGCCCTAGCGTAGCCCTCCATGGTACTTCCGATGTCTCCTCGCTTGGCATCAGATATGACAATGAAACCCGCTTCAGAAGCTCGAATAAGCACCCGCTCCAAAGCGGCAAAGCCTTCAGAACCAAATTGTTCAAAGAATGAAACTTGGGGTTTCAAAATCCCAATTTCGCCAGCGCAGTTATCAATGATTTGGGTGCAGAATTGCTCTGCTCCAAAAGCGGTTTCGGCAAGTTCCCATTTTTTGAGTTGTTCCACGCTCGGGTCCATACCGACACAAAGCTGGCCACTGGTGGCAAATGTTTTGACAAGGCGCTCTCCGAAACTACTTACCAAGAGCGTTCTTTCTGTCCTGCGCATACTCTTGCAAAGATCGAACTGCGAACGGGCCCGCGATTACAGCCTCGAAAGATCCGATAGCGGAACTCAGTTGTGCGATTGTAGTAAAAATCGGCTTGTCGGCTGCTGTAGTGGCCGCTCGAATTTCATAACCATCCCGCCTTGCCGCAGCGCCAGTTGGGGTGTTCACCACTACATCCACTTGCCCTGCTGTTATTAGTTCAACAATTGTTGG
>JBIJBA010000086.1:0-3279 GCA_044345455.1 Rhodoluna sp. | reverse complement strand
GTTTCCCTAAAATGTCGGTGTCAAAAAAATGACACCCTTTTCACCAAGAGTGCTGTGGATAAGTTTATCCGACAATGATGTGGCTCATTGTGAGCCAACAATCACATACACCTAGGTAAAAAGGGTGTCACGCGACCAGGCGCTTAGGGGGAAGTAGCCTGACCGGGTCTGTTACTTGCTCGCGGAGCTAAGCAGCGTTGTCTCCTTGGGCTCAAACTCTTCATCTTCAATTTCACTATCTGCTGGCTCTTCGCGCACCAAAACAGTGCGGGTGAATACCGAATTGCCCCAAGACAAGTCGTGACCGATCACATCGGCCTCAATCTCAACAGAGGTTCCAGTTCTTTCTCCGTTATCCCAATCACGAACCTTGAGCCTGCCTGAGGTGCAAACACGATCGCCCTTGGATACGGAGCTTGCTGTGTTGATGGCAAGCTGACGAAAACAGGTCACGGTAAACCAGTTGGTTTCTCCGTCGATCCAAGAGTTTTTGGATCTATCGAAGCGACGCTTGGAAGAAGCCAAGCGAAATGAGGTTATTGGCAAGCCATCTTGAGTGACTAAGTGCCTAGGGGTTGTTGCTACTAAACCTTGAACTGAAAATACATCTGACATAGCTACCTTTTTCTCTGATTGAACTAAACAGAGAAAAAGACTCTCAAAAGGTCTCAGGCTTGTGCAGGTTGAAAAAGAATCTGTGGAGAAGTTATTTCAGGTATGAAGTAAATGCCTTTGCGGTCTTTGCCATCTTGGGTTTGACCACCATGTTGCAGTAGCCCTGGTCAGGGTTCTTGGCAAAGAAGTCCTGGTGGTAGGTCTCCCCCATCCAGAACTTTTCCAGTGGCAATAACTGGGTAACTATTGAATCCCCCCAGACTTGCTTGGCCCTTTCCAAGGCTTGTTCAAATAGCGCTTTTTGGTCTTCCCCTACATAGAACATGCAGCTTCGATAGCTAGTTCCAATGTCGTTACCCTGGCGGTTTAGCTGGGTGGGGTCATGAAGAGTAAAGAAGATGTCCAAAATGACATCGGCGGGAATTATTGATTCATCGAAGATAACTTTGGCCACTTCAGCGTGGCCGGTTCCCTCACCGCAAACGGCTTCGTAGCTTGGGTTTTCAACATGTCCACCGCTATAGCCGACCTCGACGTCGCTAACGCCACGAAACTGCATAAAGCTCGAATCTAGGCACCAAAAGCAGCCACCACCGAGGATAAAACTGATCATCTAGCTAGCTTAGGCTTGTGCTTATGAAATTTCGAGCCAGTAGCGACAGATACTCCCAAATGAAGTACCGCCGAACAGGAAAGTCCGGATTATTGCTTCCGGAAGTATCCCTAGGTCTTTGGCACAACTTCGGCTCGGATCATTCTTTTGCCAACCAGCGCGCGGTGCTTCGTCGTGCCTTCGATTTGGGAATAACGCATTTTGACCTGGCCAATAACTACGGTCCGCCGCCCGGTCAAGCCGAAATTAACTTTGGTGAGCACCTGCGCAAAGACTTCACTCCTTACCGAGACGAAATGATTATCTCCACCAAGGCTGGATACGACATGTGGGATGGGCCATACGGTGAGTGGGGATCAAGAAAGTATCTGCTTGCCTCACTAGATCAATCTCTTGATCGCATGGGCCTTGAGTATGTTGACATCTTTTATTCACACCGATTCGATCCAGAAACTCCCCTGGAAGAAACTATGGGTGCACTCGCCTCTGCGGTAAGAAGCGGAAAGGCTTTATACGTTGGAATCTCCAACTATGACCCGCAGCAAACCATTAAGGCCAAACAGATTTTGGATTCGATGGGGATACCACTACTTATTCACCAGCCAAAGTATTCCATCCTGGAAAAAACTCCTGAATGGGGATTATTGGAAACGATAGAGGACCTTGGAATAGGTTCGATTGTCTTTTCGCCTCTGGCCCAAGGATTGCTAACCGATAGATACTTGGACGGAAAAGTTCCCAAGTCTTCGAGAGCCTCAAAAGGAAAGTTCTTACCTTCGGCCCAAATAACCGAGCAGTACCTAACAGCTGCGAAGGCTCTAAATGCTGTTGCCACTTCAAGAAATCAGTCCCTTGCACAAATGGCGATTTCTTGGGTGCTAAGACAGCCCGCTGTGACCAGTGCTCTAATTGGAGCCTCAAGTGTTCAGCAGCTCGAACAAAACTACGCAGCTATCTTTGCAAACCCGTTCACCATGGAAGAACTTCGGTTAATCGATGACGCAACCAAGAACGGGTTGGGTTAGTAACTAATTGAGAACTAAGCATCCTGTTCTAGGAGTCATCTTTGCCCTAGCTGGCGTTGTGCTGTTTGGGCTAAATGCCTCAACCTCAAAAGTCACTATGGCAGCAGGAATTTCTCCCTCGGAACTTGTTATCTTTCGCTCGCTTGCTACAGCCCTAGGTGCCGGTATCGCGCTTGCTCTAGTAAATCCAAGGGCTTTCAAGGTCAAGCCAAAGGAATGGAAGAACCTTGTAATCTTCGGGATCTTCGGTGTTGCGCTCATGCAATGGTCTTATTCGAATGCAGTTGCCAACTTGCCAGTTGGCATTGCGCTTCTAATTGAATACACCGCGATTGTTATCGTGCCGCTGGTTTCTTTGTGGCTCTTCAAAGAAAAAGTGCTTCCTAGGCTTTGGTTTGCAATTGTCATGGTGCTAGGTGGCCTGGTGGTAGTTTCTAGAATCTGGGATGGTGGTTTGAACCCAGTTGGTGTGATGTTTGCTGTGGCTGCCGCCCTGTTTTTGAGTTTTTACTTTCTTATGGGTGAGCACACCCTCAGAAACAGAGACGCACTTTCCACGCTTTTTTACAGCATGTCCGTGTCTGCTCTGTTTTGGCTGATCGTGACCCCGTGGTGGAACTTCGATACTTCTTTGTTTGTGAAGACTGTCTCACTAACCGGTAACTTGGCACAGTACGAGCTTCCGATTTGGGTGCTTCTGATATGGATTGGGTTCTTCGGGTCCTTTCTTCCCATGCTGTTCTCGTTTCTGGCCCTAACTCACCTGAGGGCGACCGCTGTGGGGGTTCTCTCCACTGCTGAGACCGTGATGGCATTCGTTTTTGGTTGGGCTTGGCTAAATGAGAGAATTGACGGGCTTCAGGCTCTTGGAGGGTTATTGGTTATCGCCGGAATCGTTCTGGCACAAACTTCCAGAGTAAAAAATCAGGAAACTTCCTAACCAGCTGCCTTAAGGACAACCGATGCGAAATGATTCCGCTGCAATGCTGGCAACAGTGGCGCTGGTTGGACTTGCAGCACTGCTGT
>JBIJBA010000088.1:0-3189 GCA_044345455.1 Rhodoluna sp. | reverse complement strand
GGACCCAAAAGTAAAAGACGCCATTGTAAAGGCCTCAATACGGGTTGCCGATGGAGAGTTTGATTCACAATTTGTCGTTGACGCTATCCAGGGTGGAGCCGGCACCTCAACCAACATGAATGCCAATGAGGTCATTGCCAATGTCGCAATCGAAATCCTTGGGGGCCAAAAAGGTGATTACTCAATAGTTCACCCACTAAACGACGTGAACCAATCACAGTCAACTAATGATGTGTACCCAACATCCCTAAAACTAGCTTTGATTTTCGAGATCGACGAGCTTCTAAAAGCAATGGCTCACTTAGAGAAAGCCTTCACTGGCAAGTCGATTGAGTTTAGAGAAGTCATAAAAATGGGTCGCACTCAAATGCAAGACGCGGTTCCCATGACCCTGGGTCAAGAATTTGCAGCCTTTTCGAGAATGACCATGGAAGACATCCAAAGACTGCGCGAAGTCTTGCCGCTACTTCGTGAAATCAACCTGGGTGGAACTGCTATTGGAACCGGAATTAACGCACCCGTTGGCTACCCCGAAAAAGCATGCCAGGCCCTATGCAAGCTAACTGGTTTTGATTTTGTGCTTGCCGAAGACATGGTCGAGGCCACCCAGGATGCTGGGGTGTTCGTAACGGTGTCTGGAGTGCTGAAGAGAATTGCCGTAAAGCTCTCAAAGACCTCTAATGATCTTCGACTGCTAAGCAGCGGACCGCGTGCTGGTCTGGATGAAATCAACCTGCCACCAAGACAGGCCGGATCATCAATCATGCCCGGTAAAGTCAACCCAGTTATTCCTGAGGTGATCAATCAAATTGCATTTGCGGTAGTTGGTAATGATTTGACCGTGACGATGGCAGTTGAAGCAGGCCAGTTGCAGTTGAATGCGTTTGAACCAATTATGTGTCGCGCCTTGATGATGAGTATCACTCAGCTAAGACAGGGTTGCTACGTACTCGCGGACGCCTGCGTTTCTGGAATTACCGCCAACGTTGAAAAGCTTCGACTTAGTGTTGAAAACTCTATTGGTTTAGTTACCGCTATTAGTCCACTGTTGGGTTATGAGAACGCAACAATTGTTGCTCAAAAAGCTCTAGCTGACGAAACCAGCGTTCGGGAAATTGTCTTGGAGATGAAGCTGATGACCGCAACCGAGTTTGACGAGCTGCTTGGAAACATAGATGCCCTAGTCAGACCTAGGACTTCCTAGACTTTCTTCGCATCATTAGGCCAATTGGTGCAAAGACCGCACCTAGGGCAACTAGCGCAAGGCCAACATAGAAACCAGCAGGAATATCTTGAGATTCCGAGGCAATTGCCAATGTGGGCTCCGCGCCAAGAGGAACTTCAGTCTCTTCTGAAACTAGGCCCTCTAGAACGAAGTTGGAATCTCCGCTGATGGTGTGACCATCAGAGCCAACGACGCTCCAACGCAAGTCATAAGAACCGGGGTCGCTCAGCTCAACCTGGGCCACCAATATTTTGTCATCGATGGCAAAAGGGTGGACTATCCAGTCAGCTGAGCCCTGCAATTTGGTTGCAACTTCTGCATTGGTCTCAGATTCGATAACCAATAGGGGGTTGTTGAAGGTAAGGACAGCCTCGAAGCTGGAAGTCGAGATAATTTCCCCTGGAGCTGGATTTATGTCGACAAGTAGGTCATGGGCGTGAGCTGGTGTTGGAATTAGCAACAGGGCCAATAGGGCAGTGAGAGTTATTTTTGTTTTCATATTCTGAGTCTAAGCTATTGTCTGAGGCGGGGAGAGCATAGTGAATCACAAACTCAAGTGGGCGATTATGGGTCCAGGAGATATCAGCGTTGAATTTCTAAATGACTTGCGGCTTGCGGGTATGCATTTAGAAGCAGTTGGTTCTAGGTCTTTAGATCGTGCACAGTCCTACGCTAGGAAGCATTCAATAAATCGAGCTTACGGAAGCTATGAGGAGTTAGTAGCTGATCAAGATATTGATGTTGTCTATATCTCAACTACAAACAATGCCCACTTTGCTAATGCAAAGCTGGCGCTTAGTTCAGGCAAGAATGTATTGCTAGAGAAGCCATTTACCCTAGACGCTGCTCAGGCTAAGGAATTAGTTGGGATTTCCAGGAGCAATAATGTTTTCCTGATGGAGGCGATGTGGACTAGGTTTCTTCCCAACCACCAAACACTCTTTGAAAAGCTAGAGCAGGGCCTAATCGGGAAACCTCTTTACCTTTTGGCTGATCACAATCAGAATCTTCAAAAGTATTCACTCCCAAGACTTTATGAATCGGCCTTGGGGGGCGGATCATTGCTGGACCTAGGTGTTTACCCAATCTCCCTAGCACACAGACTCTTTGGTAATCCGACCCGGATTCTGGCCTCAGCGTCATTGATGCCTGGAAATGTGGACGAATCCATGGGTGCGATCCTTGAATATTCAGGCGGTCGGCAGGCTTTGCTTCACTCCGGCATTAGATCCGCTGGTCCAATAAGGGCTTTTGTTATTGGCGATGCCGGAAGAATTGAGATGGAGAAATCCTTTCACGAACACAGCACATTCACAGTTTTTGACCTAGACGACAATATCTTGTTCGAATACGAGGGTAATATTGAAGGAAGAGGAATGCAGTATCAGGCGCTCGAAGTTGAGCGTTGTATATCTGAAGGCCTCATTGAATCACCGACCATGAGCCTGGATGAGACAGTTCAGATTATGGAAGTCATGGATCAAATTAGAAATCAAACGGGTATCGAGTTTTCAGGAGCTTAGCCAAGTGCTACAAAGAATTAAGAATTTCCCGCACTTCAGAGAAGTGTTTATTGGTGCAGGCTCTGGCTTGCTCGTACTAACCCTGATGCTTGGCGGCTTGGTGATTTCTTCGCCCAGCTCAGATTCAAATGCCGCGAGTGACGTTTCTGCTTCACCTTCTGCCTCGGAAGCACCTCCTAGAACTTGCACGGTAACCGAAGAGGAATCAAACCCTTCACTTGGAACACTTCAGGCAGTAGTTCTAAACTCTGCAACCGGCGAGGTCTTATTTGACCGCGAAGCAGACACTCCAGCTGCTACCGCTTCGGTAATGAAATCCCTCACTGCCGCAGCCGTGCTTGCGAGCGTTGGTCCCGACTATCAACTTTCTACCAGGGTATTGGTTGACCCAGCGAACCCTTCAAGAATTGCTCTTGTGGGAGCTGGAGACATCACCCTGTC
>JBIJBA010000024.1:0-11866 GCA_044345455.1 Rhodoluna sp. | reverse complement strand
TAAAACCTCGGCCGGCGCCCAGTCGGTTTACAAGGGCGCCCCAAAATTAGCAACATTGGTAGCTCAGGTCAGAGCTTGGGCAACTAGCAACGGTGTAGCCCAAGTAAATGAAATTATCCTTGACTCTAGTTTTTTCCCAGGATCAGGTTGGGAGAGCTCTTGGCAAAGAGTGAACCAAGTCGATGGCTGGATTTCTGAGGTAACTGCTCTTCAACTTGACGGGGACCGTGTCCTTCCTGAAGCGCCTACTTCTGCCAGGACCGGCAGGCCAGTAACAACTGCGGGGGAACAGTTCAAGCTTGGGCTAGCTGAGCTTGCCCCAGCCGCCACCCTAATTCAAGGTTCCGCCCCATCAGGCTTTGTTGAGATCGCCAAGGTTGATTCCCAGCCGATGAGTGACTGGATTGCAAATGTTCTTGTTTCCTCAGACAACAGCCTCTCGGAAGCTCTAGGGAAAATAGCAACTATCGAAGCGGGATTTGATGCCACCTATGACAACCTCGACACAGCGTACGAGAGACTACTTGAGCCCTCAGGCCTGGACTTTAGCGGTGTTACCGTAAGAGATGGATCCGGTTTATCAGATTTGAACTTGGTTTCACCTAGGTTCATGGCAGAACTAATGCGCTTGGTTGACTCCGGCTATGAAGACTTTGACGTAATCAAGGACAGCCTCATGGTTGCTGGTGAGACCGGCAGCTTAGCAACTAGATTCCAGGGCGACTTATCTGATGCCGCTGGCAATGTTCGTGCCAAGACCGGATACCTGACCAAAGTCCACACCCTAAATGGAATCATTGAGGCAAAAGACGGTACCAGCCTAACCTTCACAATTTATGCCTACGGGGATGTTGGAAACGATGTCAGAGTCGCAATGGATACTCTCGTGACAGCGTTTTACCGTTGCGGCAACACCTTATCGAACGACTAGGGGCTTCCATGAGCAAAGCGCTTTTGGTTGTGGATGTGCAGAATGATTTTTGTGAGGGTGGATCACTCGCGGTAGCTGGCGGCCAAGCGGTAGCAAAAAAGATTAGTGATTATCTCAAATCAGCTGATTACAAACTAGTCGTTGCATCTAGAGACTGGCACGATTCGGATAACAACAACTCCGGACACTTTGCTGCTTTGGATACAGAACCAGATTACAAAACCTCTTGGCCAATCCACTGTGTTGCAGAAAGCGAAGGCGCAAACTACCACCCAAATCTAGAGCTTGATCTGATACAAGAACATGTTTATAAAGGTCAGGGGGCCCATGGCTACTCGGCCTTCGAAGGGATAACAGAAGCCGGCGGCACACTCGCAGAATTACTAATTAACAACAACATTGACCAGCTAGACGTTGTTGGAATCGCCACCGATCACTGCGTTCTGGCTTCGGCTCTTGATGCAAAAAAGCTTGGTTTGAATGTTCGGGTCATTAGTTCCCTTACCGCAGGGGTTTCAGCAGAGTCAACCGAGCGCGCAATCGACTCTTTGATTGATAACGGTGTTGAGGTAATACCTAACGCTTGAGCTAGGAGATAGCTTTTCTCAGCTGCTCGGCAATATCCTCTGCTGGAATGTCTGCAATAAATGCCCCCATCGCAGACTCTGATCCAGCAAGATACTTCAACTTGTCAGCAGCTCTTCTTGGTGAAGTGATCTGCAGCTGCAATCTGGCGTTTTCTCCTCCTGGAACAAGTGGCGCCTGATGCCAGGCTGCAATGTATGGAGAAGGAGTTTCGTAAGCCAGCTCAAATGAGCGAAGTAGTTTTGAGTAAACATCTGCTAGTTCCAACCGCTCGTCATCAGTTAGTTCAGCGTGGTTTCTAACGTGTCTATTGGGAAGTAAATGAGCCTCCATCGGCCAGCGCGCTGCAAAGGGAACGTAGGCCGTGAAAGATTCTGATTTGATCAACACTCGGTTAGAGTCTTGCTCGAACTCGAGTAGGTCTTGAAAAAAACTGTTGCCGTGGGAATTAATAGACTCGAGCAGCTTTTTGGTTCTAGGAGTTACGTATGGGTAGCAATAGATCTGACCGTGGGGGTGATGAAGCGTTACTCCAATTTCTTGACCTCTGTTTTCAAAAGGAAACACTTGCTTTACTCCGGCAAACCCCTGAAGCTCATCGGTTCGTTGAGCTAGAGCTTCTAATACCGTGTGAACTCGGGAGGAAGGCATTTGCGCCAAAGAGCCATTGTGCTCGGGACTAAAAACTACAACCTCGCATCGGCCGATAGCCATCTTGGATTCCCCAAGAGCGACAGCACTGGTTGATTCCAAGACGGGTAGAGAGGAGCCTTCAGGCAGAGCTCCAAAAGCTGGATTCTTGTTTTCAAATACCGCCACATCAAAGTTGTCTGGAACCTCGCTTAGGTAGCTATCGGTAGCGGGGCAAAGTGGGCACTGGTTACTTGGAGGCATGTATGCTCTCGTGTGACGGTGTGCTGCTACCGCAATCCACTCACCAGTTAGTGGGTCATGCTTTAGATCCGCTAGCGGTGGCCTTGAGGCAGTTTCCCTCAGGTCCTTTTTACGGGTGTTTGGAAGATTGGAGCCTTTGTCATCGAAATAGTGAATCTGCCTGCCATCAAACAGGTCAGTAGTTATCTTCGGAATGTTGCCCACCGGCACCAGTTTATCGATAACTGGATTCAGGCGTAGTTTGCCTAGAAAGCAGAGCTTGGCAGGTCCTTTTCGTCCTGAACGATAGCGGTGACAATTCTTTGTCCAACGCTTTCTGGGGTAAGGCCAGTTGGAAAAGCTGGCGCCTGTCCCGCAATAGCCCTGGTTGCCAAACCGGTTTCGGTGTGTCCCGGGCGAGCATCAATGACTCGAATGCCATCGCGTCGTAGCTCTCTGGAAATAGCCTGGTCAAACGCATACAAAGCGGACTTACTTGCCGAGTAAGCAGCCAGTCCAGCCATTGGAGATTCAGCAACAACGCCTGAAATGTTTACGATGAATGGATCATTACCACTGGCTGCGGAAGCCTTCAGCAGTCCAACTAGACCTTGAATAAGTTGCATCGGGCCAGTTACATTCACGGCAAATAGCTTGTTCAAAGTAGCTGCCTCAAGCTCAGCAAAGTTTCCAAAAGCGACCACACCAGTTGCATTAACGATTCCGTCGATTTTCACATCAGAATCAATCAGGTAATCAATCAGAACTCTGATTGATTCCTGGTTAGTGAGATCTACTAACAGCCTCGGGTTCGCGCCATGGGGAACTCGCTCTGCAGACTCGATCGAGGAAGAGGTTGCCATAACTGTGGCACCTTGGCTTCCCAGCTGGGTTGCAATAGTTGAACCCAATACGCCGGATGCTCCCAGCACAAGAATGTTTTTGCCCTTTAGTTCAGTCATGATCTATCCTCCGTAAGTTATCCAACAATAACCCGTATTTATCGATTCCGTAATCAGCAATAGGCTTATCACCGTGACAGTTGAATTCAGGGACCCAGCTACCAATCAGCCAGTTCGTTCCACCGAACTGGCCAGAAGGGTTCTAGCTGCTAGCGCAAAGAGCTTTCCCGAGCTTCAGCAAAACATCCTCGGTGCACCTAACTGGCGAACCTGGTACCTGAGGCTCTACGCGGACCTTGCTATCAAAGAGGGCCTCAGCGTCAAAGACACCACAGAGGTCTCTACCGCAGGCTTGGCAGAGTTTCACAGCTGCCTATTCACTGAATCCGGGATGCCTCTAAAGCAGGCCGTAGCCGAAGGATTCGATAAAGACTTAGTTGAAACCATCGAGATTCGCGGTAGTCAGCCAATTCAAAAGATCTCAATTGATGGCTTTACTGGATCAATGGAGCAAGCTGCAACCCAATGGGTCGCTGATGGTCTTGCAGAACCCGGTCTAATTGAAAGCTTTCGCTATCTCGATCAGAATCCATCTCTTGATTTGGGCAAAGACTTACTTTTTGCAGTTGCCGGTGCAGCCGAGTTTGCTCCAACCGAGCACTGGTTGCGCTGGGGCGGAACAGTTGCCGTGGTTGCAAGACCAAATCCAACCAGCTGGCAAAAACTTATTTCCATGGCAAGATCGAGCGGTGGAACCATGCTGGTCCCAATTCGAAGAAGTCTTGTTACCAAACCAGTTGCAACCTTGAGCGATGAAGAAATCGCCGCCGTCGCAGGGTTAGATATCCTGGAACACTATGCAGAGATAGCTAGCTGGATGGGCAAGCTCTCACCAAGGTCAATTCGGAGATTTGTTCTCGGTCTGTATGCCTACACACCCAGTGTGGATCACATTCGAGTGCAGGGTGTTCAAGAATCTTTGGCTGCGGTTGCCGTGGAGAAACTAGCCGCCAGCAAGCTTGCTCTTAGCTGGCTAGCAACACCAACAGATTCTGCTCCAGGACCTGCCTCAATTGGCTTACAAGCAATTGCTCGATTTGGTTCTAGGCCACCTTCTCACATCATTCGAGACAGTCTGCTTGGTTTGATAAATGCGGCTAGAGGTGCAAAGCCAAAGTTCTACGACGGAGCTAACGGTGAGAAGCTTGCTTTGATTGACGCCTCGGTTCAGCAGCAGGGACCCAGCTATTCGTTTTCAAAGAGAACTCAGCGCTGGAGAGCCTATTTGGCTCACTACTCAGGCGTGAAGGTCTCTTATGCAATATCGCCTCCAGCCAGGACCAACTCAGTTCTTCGGCACATAATTCTGAGAGCCAGCTACCAGGGCGCACCGCTATTTGGCGTGAAGCCGTTTGAGGTGAAGGTGGCCAAGTCTGCTGCGGCAGCGGTGCTCGCTAGGGATCTAAACGATCCAGCAAGTTTTACAAACAAGGAAACCACGACAGAGCTACACAGTTTTTCTGCAGTTCACGGTGGGCTCTGGGGCTTGGCGTATCGACCAAGAAGTATTTGGATTGCTGCAACCGTGCTGGGCTTGCCAGCACTTCTTCGAAAAGGCTACTGAGCTCAAAGAGCACGGAGTTAAAAAGGCAAAACAACAGGCGCCGGTTTCCCGACGCCTTTTGCTTAGTTTGAACTAAGGGTTACTTGCCCTTGAATTCTGATGCTGCGAATGCCTTGTCGTCCTCGGCGCTCTTCATACGAGCGATCGAGAAGATCATTAGGCCGAATAGACACTTAGCCAAGATGTCGGCAATGGTGTATCCGGTTTCACGAAGAACAAAGCCCTGCTCGTCGAATCCAGTAGCGTTCATGTTTGCGATGAAAGCTATTGGGTAGACACCCCAGGTAGCAAGAAGAAGAAGGCGTAGTTCCTTGATTCTTTTTTGCACTTGCTTGCTCTGCCTCTTAAGAGACTTACCAAGCTCTACGAACAATACGTACAGGATGTAAACGAATGGAATTGAGGATAGTGCGCCCCACATACCAGGTGTCAATCCTCCAATGTCTAGACCTGCGTCGCCTGGGTAACCCAAAGCAATCATCAAAGCGGCTGCTGGAACTAGACGAACTAGTAGAGCAGACTGCAATGACTTAGCTAGAGCAAGAACCGCAACGGTCTCAACTAGAAGCAGTGGAACAGTTAGGAACCAGTCAACGTAACGGTAGCCAACGTTGTAAACAGCACCCTCAACTGCTTCTGGGCCGAATACATCGTTGAAGCTGTCAAACATTCTGAAGTAGTGATAGGCAGCGATACCGGTCACTGATGCAGATACCAAGACCGCCATGCGGTAGCGAGGCAGTACGCGCTCACGAGCCACAATGAAGAACATGGTTGAGAACAACATGGCCGCAATTCCAAGCGAGAACATGTTGTAAACCAATAGGTAATTGGATTCACTCATTTGTATTTTGTTTCCTTTCAGCTGATGGAGGCAAGACCTACAAAGATTCACCGCTGATGAGATCCATCGTCGATGCCTCTTCGCATGACTTACACGTCATTCAACTTATCACCGCACTCAGTAAATACTCGGGTTGAAAACTGCCCATATTCGACATAAAACCGTAAGGTTTTTAGCCAAAATCTCCAATATTTGGCCATTCTGGGGCATTTATGGCCTGGACTGAAATGAGTTAGGTCTGGAGGGGAGGGCGCTTGGTTGCTGACTAAGCTGACCTTATGAACGACTCCCCAGAACTCCACCCAGACCGCAACCTTGCTATGGAGCTGGTTCGGGCTACCGAGGCAGCCGCGATCAAGGCATTTCCCTTCATAGGTAAGGGCAAAAAGAACGAATCCGACGGCGCGGCCGTGGATGCCATGAGGGCCTTTCTGGGAACGGTGAACTTTGAGGGTTTGGTGGTCATTGGTGAGGGCGAGAAAGACAACGCCCCGATGCTATTCAATGGCGAGCTGGTGGGAAACGGCCAGGGACCCAAGGTAGATATAGCAGTAGACCCCATTGATGGAACTTCCCTTACTGCCGCCGGTCGAAACAACGCCATATCGGTTATCGCGGTATCGGATAGAGGCTCAATGCTTGATGCCTCAGCCGTCTACAAAATGAACAAGCTTGTGACAGGCCCTGCCGGAGTTGGCGTTTGCGACATACGTCTTCCAATTGGCGAAAACATAAGGGCCTACGCCAAGGCTGCAGGCAAAGCTGTTGATGAGATGGTGGTTGCAGTTTTGGATCGCGAATACAACAGCGAGGTAATCCAGCAAATCAGAGACACCGGTGCTGCGAGCAGATTACTTTTAGATGGTGACGTTGCTGGCGGCATACAGGCAGCTCGCGGAGATTCGAGAATCGATATCTGCGCTGGAGTTGGTGGATCTCCCGAAGGAATCGTGACGGCGTGTGGCATTCGGGCCTTAGGGGGATTTATGCAGGGAATCTTGGCACCTAGAGAAGATTTTGAAAGAGAACGCGGTTTAGAAGCAGGTCTAAAGTTCGATTACGTCTACGAAATGAATGAGATGGTCTCGTCGGAAAACACTTTCTTTGTTGCTACCGGTGTCACAGACGGAGCTTTGTTATCTGGAGTGAGGAAAAAAGGAGACATGATCTTTACTGAGTCCATCGTTATTCGTGGCCGATCAGGAACAGTCAGAAAAGTTTTTGCTGAGTATCAGGCCTCACGCTGGATCTAGAGGACACCTAGCGGAGCCTAGACTCCTAGAATTGCACCGGCAATTAAGAAGTAAATTACAAGTCCCGTAGCATCCACCAAGGTTGTAACCATAGGTGCAGATATAACAGCCGGATCAATCTTCAAAGCTTGTGCTCCAAGCGGTAGCACGGATCCAACAGTTGCCGCCCACATGCAAACAACAACAATGGCCAGAGCAACAGTTACTCCAACTTGCCAACTTGCTGCGAGCCATCCGGCAGCTAGTCCAACCACACCGAGCCCCAAACCAAGCAGCAGTCCAACTCGGGACTCTCTCCAGGCAACTCGAAGTACATCTTTCGGCCTGACTTCGCCAAGGGCAATAGCTCTAACTGCACTGGTTGCTGCTTGAGAGCCAACGTTGCCACCAGCACCAATTAGCATCGGCATAAATAGCGCCAAGGCTGTGAATTTTTCGAGTGAGCCTTCAAATACTTGTAAAACTGAAACCGTTAGCGTTGCGGCGATAATCAAGAACATCAACCAGACAATGCGTAGCCTGGCCAGATTGAAAACCTTTCCTGATAGGTAGTGCCCTGAGCTTGGTAGTGCCGCAGACTGGCGCGCGAAGTCCTCGCTGTTTGCTTCTTCGATAATGTCGATGGCGTCGTCGACTGTGAATATTCCAACCACGCGCTGTTCAGTATCCAAAACCATAAGGGCAAGGTCATTGGTGTCCTGCAGCAGCCTTGCTGCTGCTTCAGCATCATCAGTTACCAAAGCGGTAGAAGCATCAGGATCGGCTATCTCGCTGATTATGGATTCAGTGTCTGCCATCACAGCATCAGTAAGGTCCACTGACCCAATGAATTTTCGTTGCCTGTCAACAACAGCCAGAACCGAAACAGTCTCGGCGGATTTGCCCTTGCGACGAATAATGTCAAGAACTTCGCCAACCGAACTGGTCTCCGCAACTGCAATGACCTCAGGTGACATGTAACGACCAACGGTTTCTTCCGGGTAACCCAAAAGCTCCGCCGTCATCTTGCGCTCTTTAGGGCTCAGGCCTGCAAGAACTTTCTTGACGAAACTTGCTGGAGCTTCACCTAATAGCCTGGCTCTATCGTCTGGGTCCATGCTTTCAAGTAGGTCTCTAAATGTTTGACCTCTTATACCTGAAAGAATCTGCTGTTGATTAGAGGCGTCCAGCTCTTCAAACACCTCTAGAGCTTCGTCTTTAGGCAGTAGTCGCCAGACCAAAGTGCTCTCGACAGAATCGAGTCGGTTGAGCTCCTCAGCAATTTCGTGAGGAGCCATTAGTTCCAGGATAGAAGTTAGAACTTTAACATTGCCTTTTTCGGCGGCTTCAGCCAGCGATAGCTCTATTTCGGACATTCTCCACCACCTTTGAATTTGAAGGGCAAGCTCGATTGAATTCTAGGCCCCCAAATCGAAACTGAGTAAGCTCCTCTCATGAAGCCAATTGAGAAACCAGCATTCATAGCTGCAATCATTGGTCCGATTCAGTCTGTACTTGGCTGGAGTATTGCTGGGGCACTTTGGGTTGGCTACGATCCGGTCCGACAGACCATCAGCGATTTAGCCGCCAACGAATCCCCCGTGCAGTTGATCATGTCCAGTTTCTTCATTCTTGGGGGAGTGCTTACTCTCATTGCTTCCATTTACGCCAGAACCTTTGCCTTTCCAGGAAGAGTTGCACTGTTCCTAGCTGCGATTTGCACCTTCGGGCTCACTATTTTCCCTACCCCGCTTATTGGATATTCGATTTGGCATCGAGTCTTTGCAATTGCCTCCTTTGTTTTATCCGCAGGCTGGCACCTGTTCGCTATGAGAACCCGCAAGGACGCTCCTTGGATTCTCAAGCCCCCGGCAGCCATCTTCGGCACAGCGCTCCAAACCGCCTTAGCGCTCTGGTTTCTAAGTAGCTGGACAGACCCAAACACCACGAATGTTGGGGTATGGGAGAGAGTTGTTGCTGTCAGTCAAGCACTTTATGTCTCAGTAGTAGTTATTGTTATCTATATCGGACAGAGGAAAAACAGCATCAGATAGATTTGCATCAGATTAGAAAGCCCAGCGAGAAGAGGAAAAAATGGCTCAGAAAGAACAGAAACCACAGAAGAACAACAAAAAGGCACCTGCTAAGAACCTAAAGGAAAAGCGCTTGGAAAAGCAGGCAAAAGCAGCTAACAAAAAGAACTCTTAGGCTTTACTAGCGCCTTTGGCGTTCCATCGGAATCTATCATCAAATAGTTCTGTCAAACAGAGAAATATTGGTAGGCCCCGTCGGGATCGAACCGACGACCCACGGATTAAAAGTCCGTTGCTCTAACCAACTGAGCTAGAGGCCCTAGCGACGCCAAAGCGTCCCCTAATTGTAGCAACTATGAGATTTAACCGATTACTTCCAGGTAGAGCTCAGCTTCACTGCTGCACCTAGCTTGCGAAGATTTGCTCATCAAAGGGCTCAGGGTTAAACGTTCTCCTGAGACAACCTGGACTGTAAAGCCCGTGGCGCCAGCATCGATAGCCAAGATTGCCATGGCCAAAGGCTAGCCAAGCTTTAGGTGAAGTGAGGTTGATCCAGTGGGCTCTTGCTTCGCTTATCGGGCCACTCAACAATCAGCATCGCCACCACAATCAAAATTCCGCCGATGACTGTTCGTGCTGAAAGCACTTCTTGCCCAACAGCTACTGCAATCACGGCAGCGAAAACAATCTCACCGGTCAGGATAATGGCGACTCTGGACGGGTCCATAATCGACTGCGCCCAGGTTTGAATCAAGAACGCCATTGCTGTTGCGAACACCGCGGTGAATACAACGGTTCCCCAAACGAAAGCATTCGGCGGCGGCTGGTAGCCATCTGGTATAGCACCCATCCAGCAGACAACTGATCCTGCGCCCAATTGAATAACGGTTAGCGGGTAAATGTCCTTGGCGTTACTCCAGAAGCTAAGCCCGATGATGTGCCCTGCAAACAATAGCGCGCAGGCAATGAGCCAAACCTGACCTGGGTCAAAAGAGATTCCGTTGAAGGAAATGAAAAGTAAAGAAGTTAGCGCCAGAGTGGTGCCAACAATTACCTTTTTCTCCACTTTTTTCCTAAAAACGAACCAAAAAAGAAGTGGAGTGAAGACAACATACAACCCAGTCAAGAAGCCAGTGATTGCGGCGGTGGTCAAATCAAGACCAATTGTTTGGGTGATGTAGGCAAGGCCTAGCATCACGCCAAGAATTGAACCTCGAAAAAGGGTCTTCTTATTGATTGCGGATAAAACTTGCGGCCGGATGGCAATCATGACGAGGGTTGCCAGGGTGAACCTTGTTGCCAAGAAATCAAAGACCGGCTGATCGTCTATGGCGTCTTTCATGAGAACAAATCCTGCGCCCCAAACAATGGCCACAAAAACAAGCGATAGGACAGCCCAGGTAGTTTTGGTCATTATTTACAAGAGAATACACGCACTGAGCCAGAAACTCAGACTTCAACCAAAACCTGAAGGTTCTCAGCTTTTCAGAGATGATTCACCTTCCGTTTACCTCAGCTCTCACTCCCATTTAGGTCCTTAATGGAATCTTTCTAGAGAGGCAGGCAGTCTGCCTTTATCAATTCCAATTAGGAGAAATACATTGAAAAAGAAACTAATTTCAGTTGCCGCTCTAATGTCGGCATCTGTTCTAGTTCTAGCAGGCTGTGCAGCAGAACCTGAAGAACCAGCAGCAGAAGCACTATCCGGCTCAATCCTTATCGATGGGTCATCAACCGTAGGTCCAGCATCAGAAATTGCAGCTGAGCTATTCATGGAGGTTAACTCCGGAGTCCGCGTAGCTGTAAACATCTCTGGTACTGGTGGAGGATTCGAGAAGTTCTGTAACGGTGAGACCGATGCATCTAACGCTTCTCGTGAAATCAAGGAAGAAGAAGCAGCTATTTGTGACGCAGCCGGAATCAAGTACGACTTCGTAACAGTTGCGAACGACGCATTGTCTGTTGTTGTAAACAAGGACAACCCACTAGTTTGCATCACAACCGAGCAGCTAGCTACCATCTGGAACGCAGACGCAGCAGGATCAATCATGACCTGGGGCGACGTTGATGGCATGCCAGCAGAAATCGCTGACGTAGAGCTTGCACTTTACGGTCCAGGAACTGACTCTGGCACGTTCGACTTCTTCACAGATGAAATCAACGGCGAAGAGGGTAACATCCGTAACGACTACATCAACATTGGTGAAGACGACCTACTAGCAGTAGAGGGTGTGTCTGGTTCCGCAGGTGGAATGGGATTCATTCCTTTCTCCTACTACCAGGAAAACCTTGACGAGCTAAAGGCTCTTGAAGTTGATGGTGGATCAGGCTGTGTTGCTCCAACTGTTGAGAACGTTCAAGCAGGTACCTACACACCACTTGGTCGCGGTCTTTACACTTACTTTGCAAGCACCGCTTTGGCTCGTCCAGAGGTACTAGCGTTCGCTAAGTTCCTAGTTGAAGAGACCGAGCTAATCAACTCAACTGCTGGTTACGTGGGCCTAACCCCTGCGCAGCAGACTGAGGCGCTTGCCAAGATCGAATCACTTATTCAGTAAGCACTAAAGTAAAAACAAGAACAATTCGACAGTTGAGATAGGGAGAAGTAAAGACCCATGAGCTCTGCTGTCAAGGTCGCCCGAGGTGATTCCGCAAGGAATCCACTTCGGGCGACCAACCCTCATATTGGGGAAAAAATTATCAAGCCAGTACTTGAAGTTCTTGAGGGACTTCCAACTGTGGCAGTGGGCTTGTTTGCAGTTTTCTGGTTCAAGCCTCTGATCCAGGAGCTAACTCCTGATTTGGGATGGACTAGTCCATTCTCAATCGGTGTAGCAGGGAT
>JBIJBA010000077.1:0-4060 GCA_044345455.1 Rhodoluna sp. | reverse complement strand
TGACCAAGCAGCTGTATCAAAATTTGCAGCCAGTCTAAATAAAGAATCCAGCAGGCTCACCTTCCTGGTACAGGACATCATCAAACTTTCCAGGCTTCAGTCTGAAGAAGTGCTGGCCTCCGCTGAAATTGTTGACCTAAATGATGTGATGGCTGAGGCAATTGATCGCAATGAACAACTTGCGGCCAGTAGGAAAATAAAATTGGTTTCTGAGCAGGCGCCTAAGCTGGAAGTTTTTGGCAATAAAGAAATGCTAATTACCGCAGTTAAGAATCTTGTTGAAAATGCCGTCAGCTACTCGGATCAGGGAACCAGCGTTGGAATTGGCTGCAGCGCCAAGGAATCTATCGCTGAGATTACTGTCACTGACTCGGGTGCTGGAATTTCCCCAGAGAACCAAGATCGAATCTTTGAGCGCTTCTACCGAGCAGACCCTTCTAGATCCAGAGACACCGGTGGTACGGGCCTTGGCCTTAGCATCGTCAAACACGTTGCCAAGATTCACCGTGGGGAAATCAAACTGTTCTCCCAGGTGGGTGTGGGTTCCACTTTCACCCTCCGGGTTCCGCTAGCAACAGCCTCAGATCCGGCAACTGGCACCATCGACCTAGTTAGGGAAGGAAAGTAATGGCCAAAGTCTTGGTTGTTGAAGACGAGCAGTCCCTTCGGGAGGCGCTGGTGTTTTTCCTTGAAAAGGAAGGCCACGATGTATCGGTCGCAGTAGATGGCGAAGAAGCAATACAGGTCTTTGAGAAATCAGGTGCTGACATTATCTTGCTAGACCTAATGCTTCCAAAAATCGATGGTAACCAGGTTTGTAAACAGATCAGACAAAGTTCCAATGTTCCCATCATCATGCTCACCGCCAAAGACTCTGAAATTGACAAGATTGTCGGTCTTGAAATCGGAGCAGATGATTACATCACCAAGCCTTACTCAACCAGGGAACTTCTTGCCCGAATCAAAGCAGTCCTGAGAAGACAGGTGGAGCCCCCGCTTACTGTTGGCTCGGTGCTGATTGCTGGTGAGCTTCGATTAGATTCTGATCGCCATGTGGTGACGCTAAATGGAAATCCGCTGACTTTGCCACTCAAAGAGTTTGAGCTACTTGAGCTATTGATGGAAAACGTAAATCGCGTTCTGACCCGAGGCCAGATTATTGATCGAGTCTGGGGATCAAATTACTTTGGTGACACTAAGACCCTGGATGTTCACATCAAGAGACTGCGCTCAAAAGTGGAAGAGGATCCTGCTAGGCCCAAGTACATTCAGACCGTTCGAGGCTTGGGTTACAAGCTCGAAGTTTAGTTCTCTTCGGTTTCTTCAGGCAGCTGATCTTTTAGCTGCTCTAGTAGCAGTTGATATTCAGCTAGGGTTCCATCCAAAACGGGTACTTGGATTGTTCCGCTAATACTGTCGCTTTCTAACAAGAAGAACTTTGCAGTTTGACCAGGCACCTCAACAACCGGTAGTTCTACCGCGGGGTTTCCGTTATAGCCAAAGTCAATCTTGGCTCCGGCTGGAACATCAAAGAAGACATCGGTTCGCTCATCGGTATTTGGGTCCACATACTGAAGCTTCACTTCGATGTCAGAAGTGGCTGAGCTCACCAAGGAGCCAATCAGGAAGCCTCGACCGCTTTCCCCAACCAGGTAAATGAGGTTTCTAGCCTTCACCGATTCGAGATCAACCTGCTGGCCATCGCTGGGGGAGTAAGGGTCCAAAGAAGCCACGTTGCCGGTCAGGCTGCAGGCGCTCAAGCCAAGTGTCATGGCTGTTGCGGCCAAGGCGATTGTGATCCGACGAACTAGCAATGATCCTCCTAATTGGGCATTACTTCCTAGTTTACGTCAGGAATAAAGGCCTTAGCTGTGGTAAAATAGTGGTTTCTGAAGGGAATCCAACACATGAAGTTCGAGGTTGGCGAAACCGTCGTTTATCCACATCACGGCGCAGCAAAAATCGTAGAGGTTAAAAACCGAAACATCCGTGGCGCTACCCAAAAGTACCTTCAGCTAAAGGTTGCCCAGGGTGACCTAACAATCTGGGTCCCAGCCGCCAACGTAGAAATGGTTGGTGTTCGAGATGTCATCGACCGCAAGGGTGTTCAGCAGGTTTTCGATGTGTTGCGCGCTGAGTTCATTGAAGAGCCAACTAACTGGTCCAGAAGATACAAGGCCAACCTAGAAAAGCTAGCTTCCGGGGACGTAGTAAAGGTTTCTGAGGTTGTCAGAGACCTATGGAGAAGAGATCAGGACCGCGGACTCTCTGCTGGTGAAAAGCGCATGCTTGCAAAGGCCCGTCAGATTCTAGTTTCAGAGCTAGCTCTTGCTAAAAAGACCGACGAAGAAAAAGCCGGTGTCTTGCTAGATCAAGTTCTGGCTTCCTAGGAAAGCCCAGAACGATGACCCAACGCTCAGTAGCGGTGGTGCTACTAGCTGCAGGTAAGGGTGAGCGCCTAGGCGCAAAGGCCCCTAAAGCATTCGTTGAACTAGCCGGAAAATCACTTCTAGAACACAGCGTCTTCCGCGCGCTCGCAACCGACAACCTCAAGCAGTTAATCATTGCTGTTCCAGAATCTCACCTAACTCAGACTCTTGAATTTGAAAAGCAGCTTTCTAACCAAGGCGTAGACATTCGAGTGGTTGTTGGTGGCGCCACCAGACAAAAATCAGTTTCCGAGTCTCTGGCAGTTCTCGCGGGCGGCATCGATATCGTTTTGGTGCACGATTCTGCTAGGTCACTAGCTTCTACCGAACTGTTTAATCGGGTAGCGCAAGCGGTATTTGAAAACCAGATTGGCGTGATTCCAGCACTGCACGTTGCTGACACCATAAAGAGGTACAAGGGCGATGTAATTCAAGAAACAATTGAGCGATCAGATCTGGTTCGTGCCCAGACCCCGCAGGGCTTCCCAGCTAGTGTTTTGGTGGCAGGGCACGTGGGCGTAACACAAGAATTTACTGATGAAGCCGCACTTATTCAATCAATAGGTGGCACCGTCATGATGATCGAGGGTGAAGAGCAAGCCATGAAGATCACTACCGCCGAAGATTTCGAGAGAGCGCAGACATATCTATTGGCTCACGCCAGAACCGGCATTGGTTCGGATGCTCATCGCTACAGCGAAGACAACACTAAGGTTCTTTACCTTGGATGCTTGGAGTGGCCAGGGGAGCTAGCTCTCGAAGGGCACAGTGACGGCGATGTAATTGCTCACGCGATAGTTGACTCACTGTTGTCGGCTGCAAACCTTGGCGACATAGGTTCAAATTTTGGAGTTGATAGGCCGGAATACTCTGGTGCTTCAGGAGAAGTTTTCCTGAAGGCGACAATTGAGTTATTGAAAGATCAGGATTTTGAGCCAGTGAATGTTTCCGTGCAGCTGATTGGAAATCGACCGAAGCTATCACCAAGAAGGTTGGAAGTCGAAACTCATCTTGGGGCCATTATTGGTGCTCCGGTGAGTGTCTCAGCTACCACCACGGATGGAATGGGATTTTTAGGAAGCGACGAGGGGCTGGCGGCTGTGGCCACCAGTTTGGTGCGAAAGGTAGGCTTGGGCTCGTGAACCTGAAGCTCTTTGATTCCAAAACCCAGTCGCTAAAGGACTTTGTGCCTTTAGAAAAAGGCAAGGTAGGAATCTACCTATGCGGACCCACGGTCCAGTCGATGCCTCATCTAGGTCACCTGCGATCAGCACTTGTTTATGACCAGCTCGTTCGCTGGTTCAAAACTCTTGGTAATGACGTGACTCTTATTCGAAACGTGACAGATATTGATGACAAGGTTATGGATAACGCCAAGGCAGAGAAAAGATCCTGGTGGGGCCTAGCTTTTGAATGCGAACAGGCTTTCGCTAACGCCTATCGCAAGATAAACATCGGAACACCTAGCTATGAACCAAGGGCAACTGGCAACATCATGGAAATGATTGAGCTAATTGAGCTCTTGATTGCCAGGGGTCACGCTTACCAGGTCGAAAACTCCGCTGATGTTTTCTTTAGCGCCAGTAGCTGGAAAAGCTATGGTGAGCTTACGAATCAAGCCAAAGATGACC
>JBIJBA010000044.1:0-8105 GCA_044345455.1 Rhodoluna sp. | reverse complement strand
GGCAAAAATAAAGTCGTTCTCCACTTCAGGAATCCAGGACCATTTCATCTTTGAATTGCCTAAGCCAACCCCAAACACTCCTCCAGCAGCTAGGGCCCAAGTGCCATGTTCATACTGCCAGTTGAAAGCATCGGACGACGAAGCGTCAGGATTAAGCCAAGCGTTAATTCTTGCCATGCGAGAGGCACTTGAAAAAGCGGCTAGCGCACCTGCGATTGCAACGCCAACAAAGACTTGAACCAAAGGCCTGAGAGGAGCTCCAACAATCACTAGCGTGCCGAAGACGATGAGGGCAATGATGATTGCTGTTCCCAAATCTCTACCAAGCATCACAAGCGCCAACGCCGCTCCTCCGACAATTAGCACAGGCAGCAACACTCTTCTCGGGTCATCAAGCTCATTCTCTCGGTTACTAACAAACCAGGCCATGTACATAATTAGAGCGACCTTTAGAAACTCCGCGGGCTGAAGGGTGAAACCAGCGATGGAAATCCAGTTAGTGTTTCCGTTGACTGTGATACCAATAAACGGCACCGAAAGCTGAAGCGCGAACCCAAAAACCACCGCGGCTTTCACTAGGTTCTGAATTACTTTGAGCTTGAGACTTGAGATGAAAAGCATCACCGCGAGACCTACCACGGCGTAAAGCGACTGCCTAGAAAAAACGTAGAAAGCATCTCGGTTTGCAACTAACGAATCAATTGAAGATGACGAGAGCACCATCACGAGACCAAAAACAACCAGAAATCCCGTTAACCCTGCAAGTCGATAGAAGTAAATCGACTCCGCCTGGAAGTTATCCCGAAGCCACTCCGCTATTCTTTGACGCCGTTCACCCTTGCGGCGTATTGGCTTGGTTTTCTTACTAGCTGTGGCTTTAGATTTTCTCGAATACTTTACCTTAGGCATTTGAGCCTCCAACTATTTTCACAACCGCTTCCGAAAACTTCATGCCGCGATCTTGGTAACTTTCAAACTGGTCCATTGAGGCTGCTGCTGGAGCAAGCAAGACAACATCTCCGGCTACTGCAGAGCTAGAAGCCAATTCAACTGCTCGTTCCATGACATTGTCGCCCTCAGCAACTTCGGTGACGGCCACAGCTGGTGCTATCGTCGCGAAATTCTCAAGAATCTCCTTACGATTGACACCAATAACCACGGCTGCACGTAAGCGCTTGGCAAATTTTGCAATCAAGCCCGAAATGTCCACTCCCTTGAGTTGTCCACCAAGAATCCAGACCACGCTCTCAAATGAAGATAGCGAAGCCGATGCGGCGTGGGCATTAGTTGCTTTGGAGTCATTAATGTAACGAACGCCGTCTTGTTCCAGCACCAGCTCGATTCGATGCGAAGAAACACGGAAATTCCGCAATGCCTCTCGACAGGCCGCAGGTGGCACCCCAAAGGATCTTGCTAGCGTAGTTGCAGCAGCAATGTTGCTAAGTAGATGTGGCGTAAGAACACCCAATCCATGAAAGTCTTCCAGGCTGGCAATCTCCAAAGCGCTATCGGCACGTTGGTCCAAAAAGGCTCGGTCCACTAAGAACTCGTCGACGTAACCAACATTGCTAGGTTTTGGTGTTCCGAGTCCAAAGCCAATTGCTCTGGCACCATCCTGCACCGTCGCGACCTGCACCATTTGCTCGGTGGCTGCATCTTCAAGGTTGTAGATGCAGGCAACTTTTGTTCCCTCATAGATGCGCTCCTTGCTGAGTCGATAGGCCTCAAAGCTGCCATGCCAATCCAGATGATCTTCGGCAATGTTTACGCAGGTGGCGCTATAGGGCTCGATGTGGTTCATGTAGTGCAGCTGAAAGGAAGACACTTCAACAACTAGTACTTCGAACTCTGCAGGGTCTCGAATGCAGTCAAGAATTGGTTTCCCGATGTTTCCACACGCAACAGCCTTGACCCCTGAGGCAAGCAGCATTGCTTCGGTTAGCTCAACCACAGTAGTTTTCCCATTTGTTCCGGTGACGCAGATCCACTCTTGTTTGACATCAAACCTGTCTCTAAGTCTCCAAGCCAAATCAAGATCTCCCCAAATGGGAATCGCTTTCTCATTAGCGTTTTTCACGAGAGCATTGGTGGGCATAACGCCAGGTGAAACAACAACAAGGTCTGGGTTGAATTCCTCGATTGCAATTTGTTGATCGGCTAGTTGCCCGATAACAGAAGGTATCCCCAGCACTTCGACGATGTCCAAAATTTCAGCGGATGCTGAATCAGCAACCACTAGCACTTTGGCGCCAAGCTCATGAAGTGTATCTGCGACCGAGAATCCAGTTTTTGCCAGCCCGACAACCACGACTGAGAGTTGAGACCAATCGGAGTGCCAACTGGAAAGGTGATCCAGAGAATCCAATTTGTTAGCCATAAATCCACTCAAGGTAGAACAGTCCGATTCCAGACAAGACCGAGAGTCCAGCAATGATCCAGAACCTCACCACGACAGTAATCTCGGCCCAGCCTTTTAGCTCAAAGTGATGATGCAGTGGGCTCATCAGGAAAATACGTTTACCCTTAGTGATTTTGAAATAGGCCCGCTGCAAAATAACTGAACCGGTAACAATCACGAACAAGCCACCCACTAGCAAAAGCAGGATTTCAGTTCTTGAAAGAATAGCCAGTGCTGCAAGAGCACCTCCCAAACTCATTGAGCCAGTGTCCCCCATGATGATTTGCGCGGGTGTGGTGTTCCACCAGAGAAAACCGATTCCCGCTCCGGTGATCGCAGCAGCAATAACTGCAAGATCTAGAGGGTCTCGAACCTCATAACAGCTCGCAACATTCTCAATAACTCGTCCACAAGTCTGATTAAATTGCCAGAATCCAATTACGGCATAAGCACCGATGGCCATGATGCTGGCACCGATGGCTAACCCATCCAAGCCATCGGTAATGTTAACGCCATTCGAGGTTGCAGAAATAAGCAGAAAGATCCAAAGGACCAGCAAAATGGAGCCGACAACACTGCCAAACATCATCAAGTCAAAACCGGTGTCTCGGATAACAGATATCTGGGTCGATGCCGGAGTTACCCCGCGGTCGTTTGGGCTCCCGAATGCAAAAAAAGCGAAGGCCACAGCCACGACAGCCTGGCCGGCAATTTTGGCCCAACCACCAAGACCAAGAGACCTTTGTTTGTGAGTCTTGATGAAATCATCAATGAATCCAACAATTCCCAGACCAACCATCGCAAGGATAACCAGCAGGGCAGAAATTGATGGTGTTTCGCCGTTAGTCAGCTTTCCGGTGAAGTAACCGATGACAGATGCAAAAATAATCACAACACCGCCCATGGTGGGAGTGCCACGCTTGACGTGATGAGTCTTGGGTCCATCCTCGCGAATGAACTGACCCCATTTCCACTTACGGAACAGCCAGATAAAGGCTGGGGTCAAAAATAGCGTGAACGCCAAGCTGATAGCGCCAGCGGCAAGTAGTGCTCTCACTTGACTGCCTCCATAAGCTGGTCTCCCAGAACCCTTAGGTTTGCTGACTTGGAGGATTTAACCAAGACAGTATCGCCTTGTGAGAGTATCCCACGCAGATACTCCAAAGCCTCGTCAATCGAGAGGAAAAACTTGGATTCGCCGTCCCATGAGCCTTCTTGACTAGCACCCATGTGAATCACTTTGGCTTGCTCGCCAACCACAACAAGCTGGTCAATATTTAGCCGCACCACAAGTCTTCCAATGCTGTCGTGCTCGGATACAGAAAGGTCACCAAGCTCGGCCATATGTCCAAGCACTGCAACGGTTCTCGAGCCGAATCTGCCAAGCTGTGCCAAAGTCTGCAGTGCGGCTCTCATGGAATCGGGGCTTGCGTTGTAGGCGTCATTAATTACCGTCACGCCGTCGGCTCTAACTACCCGTTGCATTCTCCAGCGCTCAGCCAGCTGCATCGAACCAAGTGCTTCAGCGATGATCTGCTTGCTTACTCCAAGTAAGTGCGCTGCGCAAGAAGCGGCAAGTGCGTTCATGATGTGGACGTCTCCGAGAATGTTTAATCGAATGGTTTGCTCATCGCCGTCTGGCCAGTGCATCGTGTAGCTTGTGCCATCCACCAGAGTGGTCACATTCGAGGCCCGGTAGCTTGCCTCAGCGCTTGTTCCAAACCAACTGACTGCGGCCTTGGTTACCTGCTGCATGTCGCGAACGTAGCTGTCGTCAACGTTGAGTACCACTTTGGCCCCTGGACTTAACGCGCTTGCAAGTTCAGATTTGATCTTTGCGGTGACATCAATGCCCCCAAACTCTCCAACGTGGGCAAGGCCTACTTTCAAGATAATCCCAATGTCTGGGTTAGCCATTTTTGCTAGATACTCAATGCTGCCAATGCCCTCGGCACCCATTTCAACAACAAGAAACTCGGTCTGCTCGTCGGTACGCAAAATAGATATCGGAGCCCCAACTCGATTATTGAAGGATTCGATTGGGGCAATAGTTGGTCCCACCCGGCTCAGAATTTCTCGAAGCATGTTCTTGGTGGTTGTTTTACCATTTGAACCGGTGATCCCAACAACTTTCAGCTTGCCTTTGGACCTAAGCTCACCAACCAACCAGGAAGCCAGGACGCCAAGTGCTTCTTCGCTGTTTCTTACAACTATCTGATTAATCGTTTCGGGTAGTTCTCTTTGCACAACCGCGACAACAGCACCTCTAGCCAAAGCATCGCCAACAAAGATGTGACCGTCTGTGACCTCACCGGGCCTGGCAAAAAACAAACTGCCTGAACTAATTAACTTGGAATCGGTCTCGACAGTTCCAGAAACTTCAGCATTTGGATCTCCCACCAAGGTGCCATTCAAAATCTTCGCCAACTCGCTGAGTCTCAGATGAATCATGATTGACTACCACTCCGTTGGAATGTCTGGAGACACGCTTGTCGAGGGAGAAATTCTGTTGGTCAGAAGCACTTGCGCAAGAATCTTTTGATAACTGGTCACGGCCGCTTGGGAGTTTGTGTAAACCTGTTTCGGTTTGTAAACCATTACTCCAATCGCATACTGGGGATCTTCGGCTGGAGCCATACCTAGGAACGAAGTAGCAAAGTAGTCCCCGTAGCCAGAGCCTTCAGGGATTTCCGCGGTACCAGTTTTACCGGCGGAACGATAACCAGGGACAGAGGTTGCTCTACCAATCGCACCATCTTCAACAACTTCCTCTAGCATCAAAACGACCTCCTGGGCGGTTTGTGCTGATACCACTTGGGTTGCAGTTGATTTCGGTATCGAAGTCATATCTCCGTTTTCGTCTCTGCAGCCAGCCACTAAAACTGGATTCAAGCGCACACCAGAGTTGGCCAAAGCCTGATAGGCCGATGTCATCTGAACTGATGAAGCTGATAATCCCTGGCCGAATGTGGTTGTGACGTTTGTCACACCATCCCAGTCCCGGTAGTCATTTAGCACTCCACTGGTTTCACCTTCAAAGCCAACCTCGGATGCTTTGCCTAGGCCAAACCGAAGCATGTAGTCATACCTATTGCTGGCCGGTATGTCCCGAGCGATCATTATCGTTCCAACGTTTGAGGAGTACCTCAGTACACCGGCAAGGGTCAGATTCATAGTGTCATGAGAGAAACTGTCGATTATGGTGCTGTCATAAACCCGTATCGAATCGGGGGCACTGACTCTGGTTCCCATATTTGCAAAACCCAAATCAATTGCAGTGGCCGCGGTTAGGGACTTCATTGTGGATCCAGGTTCGTAGGCAAACTGAAAAACCCTTGCGCCACGCTCTTCTGGCGGAGATTTTCCTGGATCGTTGGGATCAACGCTTGGTGCTTCAGCGGCTAAAACGATTCGGCCAGTCTTTACTTCAATGACCACCGCAGAGGCCCAGTCTGCATCCAAACGCTCTACCTCACTGGCAAGAATCTGCTGCGCCTGATACTGCAAGCTTGCGTCGATGGTTAGAACTACATCCCGCCCGTGGTTAACTTCTTGGGTTACCACTGCGCTGGCTGGAATCCTGATTCCATCAACGCCAGTTTCAAAACGCTCTTGGCCGTCAACACCTGCTAAGCAGGCGTTGAACTGCCGTTCTATTCCTGCAAGAGCCTTGCCGTCAGTTCCGACAAAACCAATCAGGTTCCCAGCTACCGCGCCGTTTGGATAGAGCCGATTCTGGAAGGCGTCGGAGAAAATCCAAGGAATGCCAAGCTCAGAAATCTGTCTGTGAGTATCGGCATCAACACGCTTTTTGAGGTTCACGTAGTTCGAGGTTCCAGTAAGTTTTGGCAACAAGGTTGCAACGTCTTCCTGCAATATCCTGGCTAACTCTGAGGCAACTTGCTCCACGCTAGTAACTTGGGTAGCTCCGTCAACTACTCTCTCGACTGGCCCAACCATCGCTGGCGCAGCGTTGATGTCGTAGCGATAAACAGTCGTTGCCAAAATAGTGCCGTTGGCATCAACAATGTCTCCGCGGATGGCAGGAATAGTTCTCGCCACGGCACGCTTTTCGTAGGAGAGCTCGCTTATTTGCTCGGCCCGAACAATCTGAAAGTCAATTAGCCGAACTAAGAAAACTAACACCAGAATTGCCGAAAGCGAGAGAAATACTCTCATTCTTCTGGATATGTTGGTTTGCCCCGCTGGATTCATTAGTGGAGAAACCTCTCAGGAGTTATCTTGTCGGTGATGCTGGTATCAGGCTGGACGAAACAATTGGCTCCAATGGGATTGCCACTGGTTCAGTTGTGCTAGCTGGAACAGTCACCTGGTTTATTTGAGTTGACTCAATAATCATTGCCGAATTGGCCACTAAATTCGTGGATTGAGCACTCGCGATTGGTGCCGGAAGCGGCTCACCCAAAACTGCCTGATCGGTCAATCTGAGAAACACTGGGTTGGTATTGGCGACCATACCTAGGCGGCTAGCGGTGTTTAGTAAATTCTGATTGGAGGCGAGCGAGGATACTTCTTCGGAAAGAATCTGTGAAGTGGTCTCAAGCTCGCGCTTTTCTCTCTTGAGATCAGATAACTCATAGACGGACTGTGAGGTGAGGATGGTAAGTAGCAGGTGGAGTAGTGAGACAGCTACAAAGCCTGTAACCAGAATCATTACCACCGGCGCGCTGACGCGAGATTTTCTGAGTGAATTCATGCTACTTTCCTGATTTTTTCCGCCACTCGCAAGCGCACTGAAGCAGAGCGCGGGTTTGCAGCTATTTCTTGGAGGGTTGCCTGCTCGGCGCCCTTTATTACTAATTTCAAAACTGGAGCGTGCTCTGGCAGCTCGAAGGGCAAGTCAATTGGCGCTGACGAAGTAGCAGCCTGGACTATGGCCTGCTTCACGATGCGATCTTCCAGAGAGTGGTAGGCCAGAACCAGTAGCCTGCCGCCGATTTCTAGCGCGTCGATGGCTGCTGGAATTGCACTTTCTAGAATCTCTAGCTCTTGGTTCACAGCGATTCGAAGCGCCTGAAAGACCCGCTTTGCGGGGTGTCCGGATGACTTGCCTGGGATAAAAGGCACGATTTGGCTGATGATGCCAGCAAGCTGTTTACTGGAAACAATCGGATCACTAGCTCGTCTAGCAACTATCTCGGCTGCGATTTTTTTAGCAAAGCGCTCTTCGCCGTATTCCTTGAAAATTCGAGCGAGTTCTAGTTCGCTAGCGGTTGCAATCAGCTCCGCGGCGGTTTCTCCAGAGGAAGAATCCATCCGCATATCAAGCGGGGCATCAAAGCTATAAGCGAAGCCGCGATCTGGGCTATCGATTTGCATTGAGCTAACGCCCAGATCCATCAGTATTGCCGATGCTTCAGAAAAACCGAACTTTGAAAGAGCCTCAGGAATCTGCTCATAGGTACCGTGAAAATACTTCACGCGTGAGCCAAAAACCTCAAGTCTTTTGCCGGCAAGCTCTAGGGCCACCAAGTCACGGTCGATGCCAATTACGGTTAGGTTCTCAAAAATATTCAAAAATGCCTCGGAGTGCCCTCCAAGGCCAAGGGTGCAATCAACTAGCACCGCGGAATCACTTGCGAGCGCAGGGGCCAGTAACTCCAAGGTGCGAGCTAGCATCACCGGTTCGTGTAGTGATTCGAGATTCTTGTTTGTCATGAGGTGATAGGCCCCTTAGCCGCCTGAT
>JBIJBA010000085.1:0-3311 GCA_044345455.1 Rhodoluna sp. | reverse complement strand
TGATTCCCTCGGCAGAGACAAAAGTTTGAATTCCAACTAGGCCTGCAAGCATCGCTACCGTAAGAAGCGCCGCCAGCGAACGAATGCTTGGATTCCGAACGAAGCGCTCCGGGATCAGATGACCTAGTAGCTTCCAGGAGTAAACCAGAGCACTCCCTATTAGCACCCCTGCCCACAGTGTCATTTTGATTTTCCTAAAAGCTCAATTATCCAGAAAATTACAGCAACACCTGCGGTGAGAAGTACTGGAATACCAGCCGGAAGAAATGCAGAGAGTAAAACAGCACTAAACGCTGAAACCACAGCCAGCAGCAATAGCTTGGACTCTTTTAGTCTTGGCCAAATCAATCCAAGAAAGGCCGCTCCAGCTGCCGCATCCAAACCCCAGTCAGCCGGGTTACCAATTGCAGAACCAAGTAACGCTCCAGCGGCTGTGGCGAGGTTCCAGAAAATGAAAACGAATATTCCGGTTAGCCAAAAACCCTGGCGCTGTTTTGGAAGATCAGGCTCTTGGGACAGCGACACCGCATTTGATTCATCAATTGTTAGTTGAGCCCCCACAGGCTTCAGGATTCCAGAGAGTGACAAGACTGGAGCCAATCTAATTGCGTAGAAGCCGTTACGAACACCCAGTAGCCAGGCTGACAAAATAGCAGGAACAACTCCGGCTCCGGTTGCAATAACGCCAACAAAAGCAAACTGACTACCGCCACTAAACATCAAAAGACTTAGCGCCATGGTCTGCCAAAAATCTAATCCGGCCGCAACCGATAACGCTCCAAAAGAGATTCCGTAAAGACCGGTTGCAAAACCCACCCCGAATGAGATTGCTTTGACGCTTTGCGCTTCACTTGGCATCTAACACCCCATTCTGCACGAGCTTGATAATAAGCTCACTTGCGCTAAGAAAGCCTAGCGAAAGAGCAAGCGCTTGGTATTTCTCAAGACTTAGCTCCGGCTTGGAGCCGGCTTTTATCTTTGGCCACTCTTCGGCGAGTTTTTCAATCAGGCCCTTTTTTCTAACGGGTAGCCCAATAATCGCCTGACTCAATTCGAAATTGTTTTTGGGTACGGGTGGATATTCGGTAAGTAACTTCACCAGTTCCGCCAGGTCAATAACGGAATCAGCTGAGGCTGCTGCCCTAATGCCATTAATTAGCCCCTCAGGTCCGCTATCGATACTCACCACATCGTGCATTCCAGCTCCGAGAGCCTGGACTCGAAAAGATGAAATGTCATAGACCGTTGTCAGTACTGCCTTAGGAACATCTGATAATTCGGCATAGCTTTGTCTCAGCTCTAGGAAGGCATCGACTCCAGTTTTGCTATCTAGCTGTTGGTCGATGACGACTACATCTACCAATAAATCAGGAAGTTGGGTTAGCTGATCTTTGCTGCCATTCGATTCGAATACCACGGTGATGTTTGCTGTGGCATCAAGAATTGCCCTCCTGGCGGATCGAACACTCGTGTTCCAATCAATCAGGGCAATTCGAAGGGATTGGCTCATTCAGGTTCTGATCAGTCTTGCTTGGGACGAATAATCGGGAAAAGAGCCGACACTGTAAAACCAACCCCAACTACACGCTGAGCCTCTAAGGATCCACCGAAGCTCTCTACACGCTCACGCATAGCTGTGATTCCGGGTCCGATCACTTTTTCTAGGAGGTTATCGATATCGTCGTTGGCGTCATAGGGAGCAGGTAAGCCATTGGGGCCAACAGCACTTTTTCTAACCACCTCAACACCGTTGTCTCGAATGATTACCTGAAGGCTGGTTTCAAACCATGTTAGCTCTACGGTCACGGTTGTGCCCTTGGGGTTATGTTGGCGAACATTCTTGATTGCCTCAAAAACTATCCGGTAAATTGCTAGCTCCATTGAGCTATCTAATGCAACCCGCGAGCCCGAGTAGGTAATAGCCATGTTGTATCCGGCCTCGCGCATATTTAACTCAAGAGCCGAAATGCTTTCTAGATTGGGAGGTGCGGTGGAGATCATAGTTCCGCGATTAATGGTTTCGTAAAGCCTTCTAAGTTCGGCGTGAGCTGCCTTTGCGCTCAGCAGTACTTTGTCTAAAGCCCGCAAACCCGCAGCTGGATCTAACTTGGCCGTATACAAGCCAGCTTCGGCATTAGTAATGACCGAAGAAATATGCTGCACAGCACTTTCGTTCATGTCCCCTGCCATCTCGAAGCGCTTGGCTTGTTCTGCTAGCTCCAGCGAGATTTCATCTTGCTGGGAGTTTGAGTATTTGCGGTTACCTTGGAATTGCCTCTGACGGTATTGCTCACGCACGAGTCGACCTCCAACTGCCGCGAGGCCAATTAGGTTCGCTGCCAAAATCGATCCAACAAAGAAAAAACCCACTCTTCCGGTGTCTGTGAACTCAAAAACACCCAGGTTCGGCAGTGAAAGATTGGGGTTATAAGAAGCGCTAGCGACAATCAAAAATGAAGTGGCAGCGGCGGCCAGAATGTTGATTACACGCCAAGGATTAGCCGTGAATACGCCGACAACAAAAGCAAGGACCGCGAGAAGTAGATTCCCAAAAGATGGCAAGGCGGAGAAGCTAACATGTAGGGCGGCTCCGACAAAGAGCATTACGCCTGTGAGGTAGCTATATTGTCTGACAAACAGAGAAGCTAGTGCGAATGGAATAGATAGTAGGAAAGAGCCGATTCCGCCATTAACAGCGCTGATTCCGCCGAAAACAGTCAAGACGGTTACAACTAGAGCAAACTCTGGAACCCATTTGGTGTCTAGTATCCAGCGAATCACACATATCTCCTGAGGGTTGCTTCGATGTGGGCTGGGTTCTCTGGCTCCCCGGCTTGGACTCGAACCAAGAACCTATCGGTTAACAGCCGATTGCTCTGCCAATTGAGCTACCGAGGAATGCTTGCGCAGCCTCCAACACTACCAAAAATGGCGGCCCTGCTATATCAGTAGCCCAGAGAAGGGCTAACCTCGCCCACCCAGGCACCGTTACCCAAAAAAGCCTTCACGTTCTGCTCAATGCGGGTGGCAAATAGCCTGGTGACTATTTCCTTGGTGTCGGCGGTATGAGGCGTCAGAATCAGGTCGTCACGGCCAAAAAAGCCGTGCCCGTCTGTAAGCGGTTCAGGGTCGGTTACATCTAACCCGGCCCCGGCTAGAAGACCGTCATCCAACGCTCGAATTAGATCATCGCTCACCACAATTGGTCCTCTGGCTACATTCACAAGATAGGCAGTGGGCTTGAATAGTCTCAGCCTTTGATAATTGATTAGCCCTCGAGTCATATCAGTAAGCGCACAAGAAACAATGAC
>JBIJBA010000023.1:0-12260 GCA_044345455.1 Rhodoluna sp. | reverse complement strand
TATGAAGAAATTCAAGCTCTCGGATATTCAAGCCGAATACATTCTGGAACTTCGACTAAGAAGGCTAACTAAGTTCTCAAAGCTAGAACTAGACAACGAGAAGAAGCAGCTCAAGAAGGAAATCGAAGACCTTGAGAAGATTCTTTCTTCCGACAAGATATTGAAAGAACTAGTTGCCACAGAGCTGCAAGAGGTGGCCGACAACTACGGTGATGACCGCAGGACATCAATCCAAGCGGAAGAAGCAACTGCACCGGTTTCAAGTGGCAAAGAGCAAGTCTCAGCACAATTAACCGACTCCCCCACAGCCATCACCCTTACTTCAAATAGCCGTGTGTTTCGCTCTGAGTCACCCGAAGCCCCAGCTTCAAGAAAAGTTGGATACAGAAACTGGTTCTCCTCAACCACGAGATCAGATGTTGTATTCATAACAGATTTGGGTCGAATGCTCAGAACTCACATCGGGGACATCCCGGTCGGTGACTACGGTGCTCAAAACCCTGGTCCGCTGGCCGCAGAGTTTCTTGGTCTCGGTAAAAAAGAGAAAGTTGTTGCCGTTATTCCAGTTGACGAAAAGAGCATCGTTGCACTGGGAACCAAGAACGGGACCGTAAAGCGAGTGCTGCCAGATTTCCCACAAAAATCTGACTTTGAGTGCATAAACCTCAAAGCTGGAGACAAAGTTGTCGGGGCAGCGCTTTCAGAAGAAAATGATGAGCTGGTTTTCATAACCCAAGATGCGCAGCTGCTTCGATTTGATGCCAAGACCGTTCGCCCTCAGGGTAGAAATGGTGCCGGAATGGCTGGGATCAAGACCGAATCCGAAGTTGTCTTCTTTGGGGTCTTGAAAGCAAAGACCAAGAACGTAGTGCTCACGATTGCAAATAGCTCGAAGTCACTTGCTGGCACTGACCCCGGAGCGCTAAAAGTGAGCAAGATTGACGAATTCCCGAAGAAAGGCCGCGCCACCGGAGGTATGAGGGCTCACAAGTTCACCAAGGCTAGGGACCAGATTGCTTTGGCCTATGCGGGCCCTGAAAGTTTCCAATTACTAGATGCCAAAGGTAAGGCAATCGGAATTGAGTACGAGATCCAAAAGCGTGACACATCAGGAGATGCAGCGCCAGCGATAGGTTTTATCGGCTTAGCCTAAGCGTCGATTCGTTCGCGCTCTAGTGTGTCTGCTGAGTCGATAATAAAGTCTCTTCTTGGACCAACCTCGTTACCCATCAAAAGCTCGAACATCTTTTCAGCCGCAGCAGCGTCTTTTACGGTAACTCGTCTAAGCGCACGCTTTGATCGGTCCATGGTTGTCTCCGCTAACTGCTCGGCGTCCATCTCTCCCAGCCCCTTATAGCGCTGAATTGGTTCTTGGTAACTTTTCTTTGCGGTCTTTAGCTTCGCAAGCAACTTTTCAAGCTCTGCTTGCGAATAGGTATAGATGTGTTCGTTGGCTTTGGAACCGGCATTAATAACCGTAACTCGATGAAGCGGTGGGACTGCTGCATAAACTCGCCCAGCTTCCACCAGGGGCCTCATGTATCTAAAGAAGAGAGTGAGTAGCAAAGTTCTAATGTGTGCACCATCGACATCAGCATCGCTCATGAGAATCACTTTGCCATAGCGTGCTGAAGGCAGCTCAAAGCTTCGTCCAGAACCTGCGCCCAATACTTGAATAATTGAGGCGCACTCTGTGTTTGAAAGCATGTCCGCAACCGATGCTTTTTGGACATTGAGAATCTTTCCACGAATAGGTAAAAGAGCTTGGTATTCGCTGTTGCGAGCAAGCTTTGCGGTTCCAAGAGCTGAATCTCCCTCGACAATGAACAATTCTGAAACTTCAGTTTCAGAAGTTCTGCAATCGACAAGCTTGCTTGGCAATGATGAGCTCTCGAGAGCATTCTTCCTGCGCTGAGTTTCCTTATGAGTTCTTGCAGAGACTCTCGATTTAGTTTCAGCAACAATCTTTTCCAAAACCAAAGCAGACTGGGTCTTATCATCACGTTTGCCGGATGAGAATCTTTCGTTTAGCCTTTTGGCAACAATTGCGGAAACAATGTTTTTGACGGCTGGCGTTCCAAGAATCTCCTTGGTCTGTCCTTCGAACTGTGGCTCTGCAAGGCGGACCGCAACAACAGCTGTGAGGCCTGCCAGTATGTCTTCTTTTTCAACCTTGTCGTTGCCAAGCTTTAGCTTTCTGGAATTCGCTTCAATTTCAGCGCGAATGGCTTTTACGGCCCCCTGCTCGAATCCAGTTACGTGGGTTCCGCCCTTAGGTGTGGCAATTACGTTCACAAAGGACCGGAAGCTGGTTTCGTAGCCTGTTCCCCAGCGAAGAGCTATGTCCACCTCGCACTTTCTAGTGACTTCGGTGGAAACCATGTTGCCTTTTTTGTCTAGTACGGGAACGGTCTCGGTGAACTCGGTTTCTCCCCTGAGTCTCCAAATCGCCGTAAGGGCAGAATCTGGAGCAAGGTAGTCAACGAACTCGGAAATCCCGCCGTCAAACTTGAATTGCTGCTTGGTGGGTTTGCCGCTTGTTTTGTCCACCACGGAAAGAACTAGTCCAGGAACCAAAAAGGCGGTCTGCCTTGCTCGATCCTCAAGGTCTTTGAGATCAAAGGCGGTCTCTTTTACGAAAATCTGCGGGTCTGGCCAGTACCTGACCCTGGTGCCGGTTTTGTTCTTGGCAACTTTGCCAAGAATTTTCAGTTCGCTTTTTTTGGCGAATGCCTTGAAAGGGCTTTGCGGAGAAATGGACTTCTTGTCATCGAAAACCCCTGGTTCTCCTCGATGGAACGACATAGCCCAGGTTTGCCCGTTTCGATCAACTTCAACATCCAATCTCTCGGACAAAGCGTTTACAACTGAGGCTCCAACACCATGCAAACCACCGGAGGCTGCGTAGGATCCGCTGCCAAATTTTCCACCGGCGTGCAATTTGGTGAAAACAACTTCGACACCAGAGAGTCCGGTTTTTGGCTCGATGTCAACGGGAACTCCACGGCCGTCATCTTCTACGGTCACACTGCCGTCTTTATTCAGTTCTATGGTGACATGCTTGCCGTGACCGGCAAGCGCCTCATCAACGCTGTTATCGATGATCTCCCAGAGGCAATGCATCAATCCGCGGCCATCGGTGGAACCGATGTACATGCCAGGTCGCTTCCGAACGGCCTCCAGTCCTTCTAGTACGGAGAGGTGTCTCGCTGAATAGTCTTCGGTTGCCACTCTGAAATGCTAATCTCGGCGAAGCCCCTGAGCGCACCCAAACACCCGAAGTCGGGAAATAACTTCGCAGTTAGCGAAATATGGGTCAATTTGAACGAAAGCGAGTCATTGGTGTGCTCAAATAGGAGCCAGAAGGGAAACAAAACATATGCAGCCATTAGAAACACAGGACCAGAACCCAAGCGAAGTGCTAAGTGCAGCTGACCGCTGCGACGTCTGCGGAGCTCAGGCTTACATCCGTGCTTCACTGGCTACTGGTGAGCTGCTATTTTGTGCCCATCACGGAAACGCCAACAAGGCGAAGCTAGAGCCAATTGCAAAAGGCTGGCTAGACGAAACCGCCAGACTGCTTAGCAAGTAATTTCTAAAGACTTGAGCTACTGCTCCAAATAGTCTCGAAGCATCTGCGATCTAGACGGATGCCTAAGCTTTGACATTGTTTTTGACTCAATTTGCCTAATGCGCTCACGGGTCACGCCAAACTCTTCGCCAATTTGATCTAGAGTTTTTTGAACTCCGTCGCCCAACCCAAACCTGCTCTTAATTACCCCAGCCTCGCGCGGGTGCAATGAGCCAAGAATTCGTTCCAGCTCTCGCTGCAGCATGGTGAAGCCAACCGCATCGGCTGGAACCACGGCTTCGGTGTCTTCAATCAGGTCACCAAATTCGCTGTCACCGTCTTCACCAAGTGGTGTGGAAAGGGATATGGGTTCGCGCCCATATTTTTGAACCTCTACGACCTTTTCAGGTGTCATGTCTAGCTCTCTAGCTAGCTCTTCTGGGGTTGGTTCGCGTCCAAGATCTTGAAGCAGCTGCCTTTGCACTCTGGCTAATTTGTTAATGACTTCAACCATGTGAACCGGGATACGAATCGTTCTTGCCTGGTCCGCCATTGCCCTAGTAATTGCCTGGCGAATCCACCAAGTTGCATAGGTAGAGAACTTGTAACCCTTGGTGTAGTCAAACTTCTCTACCGCACGGATAAGTCCGAGGTTTCCTTCTTGAATCAAATCCAAAAATTGCATTCCGCGACCGGTGTAACGCTTAGCTAGCGAAACAACGAGTCTTAGGTTGGCTTCCAAAAGATGGCTCTTTGCTTTCTGTCCGTCTTTTACTACCCAACGCAGATCGCGCTCTAAATCTTTGGAAAGTTGACGTTTGCCAGCTAGCTTCTCTTCGGCAAACAATCCAGCTTCAATTCTTTTTGCCAACTCAACCTCAAGTTCAGCATTTAGAAGCGCAACTTTTCCGATTTGCTTTAGGTAGTCCTTTACCGGGTCGGCGGTTGCACCTGTAATTGTGGTTGTCTGAGCCGGGATGTCATCTTCTTCGTTGTTCTTTAGTACAAATCCGCCACCTGGAACCACTACTTCTTCGACTTCTTCTACTGCTAAGTCAATTTCGACCGCAGTAATGTCCACCGCTTCCGCAACGTCAGCGACTATGTCCTCTACAGACTCAAGGACGTCGACATCAACATCGTCTAACTCATCCTCGGGAAGGTCGGATATTTTGGACTTTGCTGTCTTGGTTGTTAAATCTGTTTTCTTAGCCTTTACTGCCGGTCCCTTAGAACCGGCTTTAGACTTTGCCGCTGGCTTCAAAGCAGCTGGCTTCAAAGCAGCTGGCTTCAAAGCAGCTGGCTTAGCAACTTTCTTGGAGGCAGGTTTAGCAGGCTTTGCATTCCTTGCCGACGCTGTTTTTGCAGAGGCCTTGGGCTTCGAGCTCTTGGGAACCGCCTTGGTTGCAGCGGCAGCTTTCTTGGTCTTCGGGTCGGCCTTCAAGGAGGCTTTGGTGGAAGCCTTCTTTGTAGCTACTGTCGCCTTTGCCAATCTAACCTCTGTCTGATGCCTTGATTTCGGGAATTACTAAGACCCATGTCAAGTCGAAAAGTTGCTTCGACGACTGGGTCTTCTCCAATTATGGCACCTATTTACTGTGGTTCTTGTACACGGCACCTTGGAGTATCTAGAACCCTGGTTTGGCTCCAACTATTCCTGATCTAGCCTTGGATACATGCCATTAGCGATAGTCACAGGGGCCAATACTGGGCTTGGTTTCGAAACCGCAGTTGCCCTAGCCTCCAAGGGTTTCGAGGTTCTAATTACGAGTCGAAGCAGTCTGAAAGGTAATGCGGCGGTTTCAAGAATCACTAGTGCCAACCCAATGGCCAAGGTTTCCATGATGGAGCTTGATCTGGCATCGATGGAATCAATCAACAAGTTTGTTTCTGCCTATCGCGCCAATTATGGAGCTTGGGATGTGCTGGTGAATAATGCCGGAGCAAAGATACTTTCTAACTACGCCGAAACAGATTTCGGAGTCGAATACCACTACGGCGTAAACGCTGTAGGTCACTTTGCTCTCACGATGGATCTACTAAAACATCGTGCAGGTAATTCTCGAGTCGTGTCCGTGGCTTCGATAATTGCTCGATTCGCACCTCGCAATCTTGGACCCGCAGGTTCCAAGCAGAACTACCAAGCTGGGATGAGCTACAGCGCAAGCAAACTTGCAAACCTTGCTTTCGCGCTAGAGCTCGAGAACCTTCTTGGTTCAGAGAGTTTTTCGTCGTTAGCTGCTCACCCAGGTTTTGCAAGAGCAGAACCCTACGGGCCAAAGGCAACTAGATTCTTTGAGTCATTTCTAGCTCAGTCGGCAAAAGCCGGTGCGAGACCGATTGTTGAGGCTGCTACAAACAAAAAGATCCCGGGTGGGTCATACCTCGGTCCAAAATATTTGGAGCTGTGGGGAGATTCTGCTGCTGCAAAAATTCCAGCAAGGCTAACGCCTGACGAGCTCAGTCAGAATTGGAAAATTCTAGAAAATCTCTCCGGCAAAAAACTAATCGTTTGATTCGTCCGGTTTGTTTCTTTGCCTCGAGGCAAGGTAGCCCTCTAGCTCGGCAGCGATTTCTTCCGCGTTTGGCAGCTTCACTGCAGGTTTTCTAATAGGAGCTCTTGAGGGTCCAGTCACTTCGTTTTGGTAACCCTGCTCCAAAGTTGCAATCATTTTCTGAAGCTCGGCGTTTTCTGAAATCTGATCGTTCAGTTTGGTAAGAAACTCTGTGCCGTCGTCTCGAAGGTCATCGGTTGGAAATACCAGCCCGGTTGATGACGCAACCAGCTCAAAGGCAGAAACTGCGGCTTGCGGGAAGTCGTTATCTGCCAAGTAGTGCGGGCAGAGCAATACGTAGCCAACAATTGGCAGACCAGTTTTGGCAACCTTGAACTCTAGAAGATGCAATACGTTACCAGGAACCTGAGTTTGCGGCTTCCACTCGGAAAGTTGGTTCACAATGTCCATCCGGTTTCCAGAAACCGTAACACCGGTTTCTCTGGTGTGCGGAATTGGGAAAGGAATTGAGTGAAGCCAGGTAACGTCTTTTACCTGCAGTCGCTTGATGAGCCTTAGAACCGCATCGGTGAATGCGTCCCAGCGAAAATCTGGTTCATAGCCATGCAGGAACAAAAAGGGCTGGTTCACCTCGTCGTGCACTAGATAAAGCGCCAAACTTGCTGGCTCGTAATCTTCGATGTGGTCCTTCTCGAAGAACATCACCGGTCGCCTGGATCGGTAATCCAGTAGCTCGTCGTTATCAAAGTGCAGAACCTGAACTGAATCTAGATTTGCAAAAATGTGTTCGGAAAACTGATTTAGCACTCCCCCGGCATCAGTGAATCCAGTTAATCCAGCAATCAGGTGCAGGCCAGCAGGAATTTCTTGGTGATCAGGCTCGAAGTGATAGATGGGCTCGGATGACATGATTCAATCCTAAGCACTGGCTCGATTATCATGGTCAACATGACAAAACTTAAGCACGCCATTAGCGAAACTTCTCCAGCAGCTAATAAAGCGACAGCCTATGTAATAGGTGTAAAAGCAGATGGAGCAAAGGCAGCACTTGCCAACTCCAGCCTTGATGCCAAATTCTTGGCATCAATCAACTTGGAATCCCTTGGAGTAAGTTCGGCGCTAGGCAAAACCACAAAGGTTTCAGGGCCAAGTTCGAGCGTCGTGCTTTTGATTGGGTTAGGCCCCTCTAAAGACCTTGACTCTTTTAGGTTTATCGGCGGCATCGCAGCGCGCGAGCTCGGCGCAGCTGAGCACGTGGTTATCGATATTCCGTTGAAATCAGCTACCGAAACCTTGGCTGTTTTTGAAGGCTTCTTGCTTGGCAACTACGATTTTCAGAACTACAAGTCAAAGCCGATAAAGCGCAGCCTTGCAAAGGTAACTCTCGTCTCCAAGTCAAAGCCGAAGTCTGCGGAGCTCTCCGAAATGGAAACTGTTGTTTCCGCGGTGCATGCATGTCGTGACCTGGTCAATCAGCCAGCCAATGATCTATACCCGGAGGTCATGACCCAGCACGCAAAAAAGGCTTCCAAGAATCTTCCGATAAAGATAAAGGTCTGGGAAGAAAAAGATCTTGTCGCCGCAGGTCTTGGAGGAATCCATGCCGTTGGCAAGGGATCTTCTAGGCCCCCGCGACTTGTGAAATTGGAATACAAGCCTGCTGGTGCCAAAGTATCTCTTGCCCTAGTTGGCAAGGGAATCACTTTTGATACCGGAGGTCTTTCTCTAAAGCCTGCCGAGTCAATGGTTGGCATGAAATACGACATGACTGGGGCGGCAGCAGTTATGCAAGCGCTGGTTGCGATTGCAACTCTAGGTATAAAGGTAAAAGCAACCGCTTGGCTTTGCCTTGCAGAGAACATGCCTTCTGGCTCCGCAACAAGGCCAAACGACATCATCAAGATCCGAAACGGAAAAACCGTTGAGGTTCTAAATACCGACGCCGAAGGCCGCTTGGTTCTCGCTGATGGTTTGTCGATGGCTGTTGAGGAGTCTCCTGATTACTTGATTGACGTGGCGACCCTAACCGGAGCTGCCACCATCGCTTTGGGTAATAGGTATGCCGGTTTGATGGGGGACGAAGCGGCAGTAAAGAAGGTAGAAAAAGCCTCAGAGTCGGTTGGTGAGCTGGTTTGGCACATGCCACTTCCCGAAGAGCTAGGACCGCTTCTTGATTCCGACATTGCCGACATCGCAAACGTCAAGATCGGAAATAGAGCCGGTGGAATGCTTATCGGAGGTCTGTTTCTAAGGGAGTTTGTTGGCGCCGATCAAGCTAAAAAGCCAGCCTGGGCGCACCTTGATATTGCCGGTCCTGCCAACAACGACTCTGCTGCCTACGGCCACACACCTAAAGGTGCTACCGGGGTAACCGTAAGGACTCTTATTCAGCTGGCGCGTGACCTGGCCAACTAGGCAACAGTAGTAAACTCTTCTAGTTCCCATAAGAATCCAACAACTAGGAGAATTTGCCTTGTCTGATAACTCATTCGATGTTGTAATCCTTGGCGGTGGAAGTGGCGGTTACGCAGCCGCTCTTCGCTCAGCGCAGCTAGGTAAGACCGTAGCTCTAATCGAAAAAGACAAGCTTGGTGGCACCTGCCTGCACCGCGGTTGTATTCCGACCAAGGCCCTGCTTCACTCAGCAGAGATCGCGGACAACACCCGTGAGGCTGCCTCCTTTGGCATAAACGCCACTTTTGGCTCAATCGACATGCCAAAAGTCAATGCCTACCGAGATTCAATTGTCGACAAACTTTTCAAGGGACTTACCGGATTGGTTGGTGCCGGCAAGAACATCACTATGGTTCCAGGTGAGGGTCGACTAACCGGTCCAAAAACTGTGACTGTGAATGGTGATACCTACACCGGAACAAATGTTGTTCTAGCAACCGGCTCATACTCAAAGACCTTGCCGGGACTAGACATTGGTGGTCGAGTCATTACCTCTGACCACGCACTAAAGCTCAACTTCGTGCCAAAAAGTGTCATCGTTCTTGGCGGAGGCGTGATCGGCGTTGAATTCGCATCCATCTGGCGCTCATTCGGTGCCGAGGTAACAATTATTGAAGGTCTGCCTCACCTGGCTCCAAACGAAGAAGAATCAATTTCCAAGGCTCTTGAGCGCGCTTATCGCAAGCGTGGCATTGACTACAAGCTTGGCGTTCGCTTCTCAGGGGTAGAGCAAACCGACACTTCGGTTACCGCAGTTCTAGAAGATGGCACCCGAGTCGAAGCTGAGCTAATGCTTGTTGCTGTTGGTCGTGGACCAAACACCGCAGGGTTGGGTTATGAAGAGCAGGGTCTGAAGCTCGATCGTGGCTGGGTAATAACTAACGAGCGGCTACAAACAAACCTTCCAGGTGTTTACGCAGCAGGAGACATTGTTCCTGGCGTTCAACTTGCTCACCGTGGATTCCAACAGGGTATCTTCATCGCAGAAGACATAGCAGGACTAGCGCCAGCTGTTATCGATGAAGATGGCATCCCAAAGGTCACTTACTGCGAGCCTGAGATTGCCTCCGTTGGATTGTCTGAAGCAAAAGCAAAAGCAAAGTTTGGTGCCGATAACGTTTCGACTTACGAGTACAACCTCGCCGGAAACGGCAAGTCAAACATCCTTGGAACCGCAGGCTTCATCAAATTGGTACGCCAAAACAACGGACCGGTTGTTGGTGTTCATATGATCGGTTCTCGAGTTGGAGAGCAAATTGGCGAGGGGCAGCTAATTGTCAACTGGGAAGCATATCCTGAGGATGTTGCCAGCTTGGTTCACGCTCATCCCACCATGAACGAGGCCATCGGAGAGGCTCACCTAGCCCTTGCCGGTAAGCCGCTGCACGCCCACGCTTAGAATTAGAAAATACCCACAAGGAGTTTAGAAAATGAGCGAATCCGTAGTTCTACCAGCCCTCGGTGAATCAGTAACCGAAGGCACAGTAACTAGATGGCTTAAAAAAGTCGGAGACAGCGTAGCTGTTGACGAACCGCTTGTAGAGGTATCAACCGACAAAGTAGATACCGAGATTCCTTCCCCGGTTGCTGGAGTAATCGAACAGATCTTGGTTCAAGAAGACGAGACCGTCCAAGTCGGCGCTGTCCTAGTAATCATCTCTGGAGGATCCGGTGCCGCACCGGCTGCAACGGTTGCCGCAGAGCCAGTAGCCCAAGCGCCGGTTGCGCAACCTGCGCCAGTTGCTCCCCCAGTTGCTATGCCAATGATTTACACACCAGCAGCTCCAGTTACTCCGGTAGTTCCTGTTGCGCCAGCAGTGCCTGTGACACCGGTTGCACCGGTTGCAGCACCCGCAGCCGCTGCATCGATGGACGCAGGTTACATAACTCCTCTTGTTCGTAAACTCGCCCAAGATTCTGGGGTAGATCTCACTCGAGTGGTTGGCACCGGCGTCGGTGGAAGAATTCGAAAAGAAGACGTTTTGTCGGCAACAGCCGGTTCAACACAAGCGATGTCTACTCCTGCAGCCGCTCACGTTCCAGCACCAATTAGTGCTCAGCGTGGAACCTCCGAACCAATGTCAAGATTGAGAAAAGTTCTTGCGGAACGCGCAGTTGCCTCTATGGTTTCCTCGGCCCAACTAACAACTGTTGTTGAGGTTGATGTTTCAAGAATTGCCGAAATGCGCAAGGCAGTTCAGCCAGCGTTTCAGGCAGCAACCGGTACCAAGCTGAACTTCATGCCGTTTTTCTTTCTTGCGGCCGCAGAAGCACTTAGGTCTCACCCGAAGCTAAACGCTTCTATTGAGGGCGAAATGATCAACTACCACCCGACCGAGAACATTAGCTTCGCGGTCGACACTGATCGTGGTTTGCTAACTCCAGTAATCAGAGACGCTGCGAGCTTGAACCTCGCTCAAATTGCGGTTCAGATTGCAGACCTTGCCTCTCGCACCCGCGAGAACAAACTAAAGCCGGATGAAATGATGGGTGGCACCTTCACCTTGACTAACACTGGTTCCCGTGGAGCACTATTTGACACTCCTGTTGTGTTCTTGCCGCAGGTTGCAATTTTGGGAACCGGAATTGTCCAGAGAAGGCCAGTTGCAATCACAACTACCGATGGCCAGGAATCCATCGCTATTCGTTCGATGGTTTATCTAGCCCTTAGCTATGATCATCGTCTAATTGATGGTGCGGATGCTTCCAGGTTCTTGGTAGATGTAAAGGCAAGACTTGAGTCTGCAAACTTCCAGTCAAACCTAGGAATCTAACTACTGCCCTAGCTCCAACACCGCACCGGAACCAGAAGTGTCCACTCGATGGTTTATCTCGCGTTTTCTTCCATCGCTACATTCCGCCACGCCTGTTACTTTGGCTGCTGAACCGATGATGCTCTCAACAAGAACAGAAAGCTCACCAAGTCCAGTGTTCGATTGAATCTCTTGTCCGGCACTAAGTGCTGGCTGTTTCTCTAAAGACTCGCCGAGCCAACTCTCAAACTCGGACTTGTTCGCATCAACAATGCAGGACTCCGTAGCTGCGAGCACTTCTACGCCCTCGTTTGGATTCTGGCCTTGCTGCTGGCTGCTACTCCAGAAGATCCCGATACCAACTACCAAAAAAATTGAAATCAGGGGCAAAGCAAAAAGTTTAAATTCTGGTTTTGCTTTGTTCTCAAGCTCAACAAACCCGATCCCGTCTAGGTGCACTTGCTTGCTCCGTGAGGCATTAGCTCGTTCAAATATGCTCGCGATTAGCTCTCTGTTGCTTGCCGAGTCTGCAATAAGTACGGCACGAGTGTTTCCAAGAGTTATCAGGCTTGGAGTTGGATTGAGATGCTCGACGGATTTGTATATTTGAGCCCAACTTGGTCCATAGAAAACATTGGAAATAAGCAGCATTGCGTAACCATTTGGGTCCAGGGCACAGATCGCTTCAACGCCTGGGAGCTTTAGCTTCTTGCCTGTTGAGTAACCCAATGCTGTCAGTTTTCTGGCTACCACGGCTCGCATTCTCTTAAGCTAGTTCGAGCAGCGAAAGTAGTGAGAGCTTGATTCAAGGTTTGGGATAACTCTTAGACTTATGAAGTGCCCGATTTTCTAGTTGCAGGATTTGAACCTGACTTTGTCGCTTATAACGAGGGTCTCCGGTTGCAACGTGAGGTGCACAAGGAAGTGGTCGCCAAGTCCAGGCCAGACACTGTCATTTTGCTTGAG
>JBIJBA010000084.1:0-3337 GCA_044345455.1 Rhodoluna sp. | reverse complement strand
CAATAATTTTGTTTTTTGGTGTTTTATCTGGCAAATTTATGGAAACATAGTATTTCAACATCTAAACAGCAATTGGGGTGAATCGAAACAGGTCCTTGGAAATAATCCTGCTGTTTTCTCTCATACTCATTAATGGCCTTCTTGCCATGTCAGAGGTTGCTCTACTTACCTCAAAACGCGCAAAACTTTCGGCGATGGCCGCACGCGGCAAGAAATCCGCTGAAGTTGCGATTCGCATCAGCGAAGACCCAACCCAGTTTCTTTCCACAATTCAAATCGGTATCACCTCGATTGGTCTACTGAGCGGAATCGTGGGAGAGTCTATTTTTGCTAAGCCACTGGCTATTTGGCTTCAAAGTGTTGGAGTCCTTGACGGGGTAGCAGATGTATCAGCCACTGTTTTCGTTGTTCTTATTGTTACTTTTATTGCCATAACGGTAGGGGAGCTAGTTCCAAAGCGAATCGGCCAGTCCAACCCGGAGCAGATCGCCGCAGTTATTGCCACACCGATGCTTATTCTTTCCAAGGTCACCAAGCCATTTGTGGTGATTTTGACCGTCACCACAAACACTCTTCTTCGCCTGTTTGGTGTCGGTAAGCACAAAGAAGCCACCGTAACCGAAGACGAGATCGAGGCGATCTTGGACGAGGGTTCGGTTGCTGGCTTGATTGAAGACCAAGAGCGCGAATTGGTGAAAAACGTCTTCCGCTTGGACGATAGAAAACTTGGCTCCTTGATGGTTCCTAGATCTGAAATTGTCTTTGTTGATATCAATGATCCTGAAGCCGAGAGTTTCAATCTGATTGCACAGTCCGTTAGGTCAAGGATTCCAGTGTGTGATGGCGGCTTGGACTCAATTATTGGAGTGCTAAGTGCCAAGACTGCTCTTTCAACCGTTGCCAGAGGAGAAAAGCTCAGCCTGCAAGACAACCTGGAGCCACCTCTCTATGTTCCTGAGACCCTTACTGGAATGGATCTACTGGATCAGTTCAAAGAGTCTCGCACCCACATCGCTTTTGTGGTCGATGAGTATGGTGGCCTCGAGGGCCTTGTCACCATTCAGGACATCTTTGACACCTTGATTGGGGAAATCGTCACCGAAGGTGAAGAAGCCACCGATCCAGTTCAACGCGACGATGGTTCTTGGCTTTTCGAGGGAGACACTTCGATACCTGAGATCAAAGACTGCCTTGTTATTGATGAGCTACCTGAGCAAGACAAGGGTCGCTACCACACCGTCAGTGGACTTATCTTGTTACTGCTTGGAAAGATGCCAGTAGCTGGCGACAGCGTAGTTCTTCAGGACTGGAAGCTAGAAGTCGTGGACATGGATGGCCGTCGAATCGACAAGATTCTCGCCACGCGAATTATCTAGCGGTTACCTACCTAGTTAGTGCTCGATCAAAAAAACCCGATAGCAAATCTGCGTATCGCTGGGCCTCCTTGAGCATTCCCTCTGTGTGATCAGAGCCCTTAAAGGTTTCAAGTGTGACATCGGACCCCTGCTGTTTGGCATAGTTATAGAAGTCCACCGATGACTGATAATCCAGTCTCTGGTCGATGTCCCCATGAAGAATAAGCATCGGTCGATCGCCCGCAGCTTCAATTCCTTGCATTACTGAAGTTTCAGTCAGGTTCACGCCGTGAAACAACTGCGCCGAGATTAAAGCCAGTTGCCATAAGAAGCCAGGAAAGCCTTGGAACTCAACTTCTCTTGTGGCGGCAGCATTGAAATCAAAGATTGTTCCCTCCATTGCAAAGGCTGAAACATTCTCTGTCTTTGCTGGAAGCAGAGATGTGGCGACCGCTCCACCGGAGACTCCATACATGCCAAGCGATTCTGGCTTGACACCCTTGGTTTCTATTAGCCAGTCGGCAACCGCTGCAAAGTCGGTGGATTCCTCTTGACCCGCCGAGTGACGACCGTCGGTGCAGGTGGACTCTCCGGTGTCACGAGAGTCGACTAGTAGAACTTGGAAACCATTTTTCACCAGCATTGCCGATGGAAGCAGAGTGTTGAAATCTCTTCTAGAAGTGCCGATACCGTGGGTGACAATAACTGTTTTTCCATTGGAAACCTCTGGCTCAATCCACCAGGCTGAAAGAGTTACTTCTTCGCTGACCGGTATCTCAACCGCGTCGTAGTTGTTATCGGTTAGCCACCAAGCGCTTAGATCGTAATCAACCCACTTATCCCAACCAGATCCCGGGAAAGGACCGTTTCCAGAAGCTGGGGTATAAAAAGCCTCCGGGGAGTTGGCTAAGTCGTCCTCGTTGATTGCACAGGGAACTACAGTTCCTGAGGTGTAAACATAGTTGCCGGCGGCGAGAGCGCCACCGGAAACGATGACCACTAAAACTCCGGCTGTTATTGCTATCCACTTTGATGCGCGCATGACAACAGGTTAGCACCAAGGATCCTTGGCTTAGGCCCTAGACATCGCTTCTTTGAGAGCGTCCAACCCTAAGCCACCGAGGTTTAGTGCGGTTGAGTGAAACTTCTTCATATCGAACTCGGAACCCTTGCGAGCTTGGTAGTCATCTCGTATTTGTTCCCAAATACGCTGCCCAATTTTGTAACTTGGGGCTTGGCCCGGCCAGCCAAAGTATCTGGTCACCTCAAAGCGAACAAACTCTGGACTCATGTTCACGTTTTTTGACATGAACTCCAGTGCGTAGTCAAAGTCCCAAACCCCAGTGCCATCTAGTTTTGGCTTACCTAGGTGCACTCCAATATCCAGTACAACTCGAGCAGCTCGCATTCGCTGGCCATCGAGCATGCCAAGGCGATCTGCAGGAGTTACTAGGTAACCAAGTTCATCCATCAACCGCTCAGCGTATAGTGCCCAACCCTCACCGTGACCGGAGGTCCATGAAGCCAAGCGCCGCCAATCGTTTAGCGTTTCGCGTATGTACGTAGCTTGGGCTACTTGGAGGTGGTGACCAGGAACACCCTCGTGGTACACGGTCGTGGTTTCTCGCCAAGTATCGAAAGATTCGACACCTTCAGGAACCGACCACCACATTCTTCCTGGCCTGGAAAAATCATCGCTTGGTCCGGTGTAGTAAATTCCTCCGTGCTTTGTTGGTGCGATCATGCACTCGAGCTTTCTAAGAGGCTCTGCGATGTCAAAATGCGTCTTTCCAAGATCCTCAATAGCCTTATCGCTTAGGCGCTGCATCCACTTCTGTAATTCATCAGTGCCATGCAGCTTGGTAGTCGGATCGTTCTCCAAATGAGCAATCGCTTCTGCAACGCTTGCCCCGGGAAGAATCTCATTGGCCACAGCTTCTTGCTCGGCAACCACTCGGGCTAGTTCTTCGATACCCCACTTG
>JBIJBA010000022.1:0-12353 GCA_044345455.1 Rhodoluna sp. | reverse complement strand
GAGAATGTCTTTAGTGCCGTAAAGCTCGCAAGGCAGGTTGGAAAGCTCGGCAAGAGCTACCCGGCTGTATACAACGCTAGTAACGAACAGGCGGTTGCAGCTTTTCATGCTGGGCTGATTTCGTTCAATCAAATAACCGAACTCATTGAAAGAGCGGTGGATGCTCACGAACCGGATTCGGAGTTGAGTCTAGATAGTGTCTTGGTAGCTGAGAAGTGGGCAAGGGATAGAACCGATGCGCAGATCGCTAAGGCCTGTTAGTTTGCCCAGAATGTGAATAGTCCAGCAGGCTTGGTCGGTAGCGTGAAGTAGATTGGTTTTGTGAGCGAAACTCTTTGGTACCTAACCGGAATCATTTTCATCATCTTCGGCATCGCTTTCTCCATCGGATTGCATGAGCTCGGTCATTTAATTCCCGCCAAGGCCTTTGGAGTAAAGGTAACCAAGTACATGATTGGTTTTGGCCCAACTCTGTTCTCCAGGAAAAAAGGCGAGACCGAATACGGGGTAAAGGCCATCCCACTCGGTGGCTACATAGCGATGCTGGGTATGTACCCACCAGCAAAAAAGCCCGAGACTAAAGCCGGATTCTTTCCAGACATGATTGCCCAAGCAAGGCTTGCTCACTCCGAGGAAGAAACCCCTAAGGATAAAAACCGCAAGTTCTACCAGCTACCGGTTGGCAAGCGCATGATAATCATGCTCGGTGGACCGTTTATGAACTTGGTTCTTGGAGTTCTGCTTACTGTAATTGCTCTTTCGGGTTTTGGCGTTTACCAATCTTCGCTGAAGATTGACGCTGTTTCCGTTTGTCTAGACTCCACGCAAACCAGTTGCTCGGCGTCCAATCAAACTCCCGCACACCTAGCGGGGCTAAAGGCAGGCGATGAGATTGTCTCGATTGATGGAAAGCCAGCAGAGGATTGGGTACAGATAAGGCAGCTACTGACTGAGACCCCCACTGCAGAGTTTGAAGTTAGAAGAGGCGGTGAAATAGTTGCGCTAACTGTTAGCGCAGTGATTCAACAGCGCCCACAGTTTGATGATCTTGGTAATCCGATTCTTGATGACAGTGGAGAGGTGGTAACTGCTCCGCAGCCATTTCTAGGTGTTTTTCTCACACCTGAGAGAATTCCAGTTTCAATTGGGGCTTCTTTAGAGGCTTCCGGAAACGTAATGCTGCAAATTGGACAGCTGATTTTGCAACTTCCGCAAAAAGTCTTTGAAGTGACAGCGTCAACACTCGGTTACGGTGAGCGCGATCCAAATGGACCGATTTCGATTGTTGGAATTGGGGCAATAGCCGGGGAGGTTGCCGCGTCGGAGCAAACCGAGATTACGGACAAGCTTGCAACCGGAATTTCAATTCTTGGTTCTTTGAACTTTGCGATATTTGTTTTCAATATGTTGCCACTTCTTCCCCTAGATGGTGGTCATGTAGCCGGGGGAGTTTACGAGAGCATAAAGCGCGGCGTCTACAAAGTTCTGGGCAAGAAGGATCCAGGACCTGCGGATACTGCACTTTTGATGCCATTGACTTGGGTCGTGTTTATTGCACTTATTGCCGTATCGCTTTTGTTGATTGTCGCCGACCTAATCAACCCAATATCCCTATTCGGCTAGGGCTATTTCAGTAAACCCAGTTTGCCTGCGTATGCTTTAAGGGCAAGAGAACTTCATTCGAGGAGCAATGTGCCAGCTGTAAACCTAGGGCTACCAAAGCCTCCGCCGCCTGTACTTACTCCTAGGCGCAAAACCAGGCAAATCATGGTTGGCAAAGTGAAAGTTGGTAGCGAAGCTCCGATCTCGGTGCAGTCCATGACGACCACCCCAACTACTGACATCAATGGAACCTTGCAGCAGATTGCGGAGCTCACTGCCTCTGGTTGTGACATCGTTCGAGTTGCCTGCCCATCACAAGATGACGCTGATGTTCTGCACATTATTGCTAAAAAATCTCAGATTCCGGTGATTGCCGATATTCACTTCCAGTCAAAGTATGTCTTTCAAGCCATTGACGCAGGCTGCGGTGCGGTTCGAGTGAACCCAGGAAACATCAGACAGTTTGACAATCAGATTGCTCCAATCGCCAAAGCTGCCAAGGACGCGGGCGTCTCAATTCGCATTGGTGTCAATGCCGGTTCGCTAGATCCAAGACTTTTGGAAAAGTATGGCAAGGCAACTCCGGAAGCGTTGGTCGAGTCTGCCGTTTGGGAAGCTAGCTTGTTTGAAGAGCACGACTTTCACGACTTCAAGATTTCGGTAAAGCACAACGATCCGGTTGTGATGGTTCGCGCTTACGAACTACTTGCTGAAAGAGGAGACTGGCCACTCCACCTTGGAGTTACCGAAGCAGGACCTTCCTTCCAGGGAACGATAAAGTCATCGGTGGCTTTTGGCGCACTGCTTTCAAAGGGCATCGGTGACACCATCAGAGTTTCACTTTCTGCTCCACCAGCTGAAGAAATCAAAGTTGGTTCTCAGATTCTTGAATCCCTGAACCTCAGACCTCGCAAGCTAGAAATTGTCAGCTGCCCGAGCTGTGGTCGCGCTCAAGTTGATGTTTACAAACTTGCTAACGACGTCACTGCTGGGCTCGAGAAGTTAACCGTTCCACTTCGTGTTGCAGTTATGGGTTGTGTTGTAAATGGCCCGGGTGAAGCCCGCGAGGCAGATCTTGGAGTTGCGTCGGGTAATGGCAAGGGCCAGATATTTGTAAAGGGTGAAGTTATCAAAACTGTGCCTGAGTCCGAGATTGTCGCGACCTTGATTGAGGAAGCTAACCGCTTGGCAGCTGAGATGGATCCAGCACTTGTTGGCTCACCGCAGGTTTTAGTCAAAGACAAGTAGCCTCGTGGCGGTAACATTGAGCCCATGCCTATCCGCCTAAGCCAACTCTTCCTTCGCACCCTGCGAGAAGACCCTTCTGACGCTGATGTTCAAGGTCACAGACTTCTGCTTCGAGCAGGTTACATAAGACGTGCAGCTCCAGGTATTTACACCTGGCTTCCGCTAGGGCTTATGGTCAAGGCCAAGATTGAAAAAATTATCCGCGAAGAAATGGCGGCTGCCGGTTCGCAGGAAGTGTTTTTCCCAGCTCTTTTGCCAAGAGAACCATATGAAGTAACCGGTCGCTGGAGCGAATACGGCGATAACTTATTCAGGCTCCAAGACCGCAAAAAAGCCGATTATCTGTTGGCTCCAACCCATGAAGAAGTATTCACCCTGCTAGTGAAGGATCTTTACTCAAGCTATAAAGACCTACCTCTTTCTTTGTATCAAATACAAAACAAATATCGCGACGAGGCAAGGCCACGTGCTGGATTATTGCGCGGTCGCGAATTTGTCATGAAAGACGCTTACAGCTTCGACGTAAACGACGAAGGATTGGAAGTTTCCTACCAAGCACAGCGCGCGGCCTATGAGCGCATCTTCACCAGGTTGGGTGTGGAGTACGTAATCGTAAAAGCAGACGCTGGAGCGATGGGCGGATCAAAATCGGAAGAGTTCCTATCGCCTTCTCCAATCGGAGAAGACACATTTGTTAGATCTGCCGGCGGTTACGCGGCAAACGTAGAAGCGGTCAAGAGCGTTGCACCGGCGGAGATTGATTTTTCTGCTGCACCAGCCGCAGAAGTGCACGATTCACCAAATACGCCAACAATCAAAACTCTCGTTGAGTTAGCTAACTCCAAAGTTAAAAAGCATGATGGCTCTAGCTGGAGTGCAGCTGACACTTTGAAAAATGTTGTGCTAGCTGTCACTTCGGCTGAAGGTAAAACAGAGATTGTGATTGTTGGTATTCCAGGAGATCGTGAAGTTGACCAAAAACGAGCTGAAGCAGTTTTTGGAACCGACCAGGTAGCTCAAGCAGCTGATGAAGACTTTGCCAAGCACAAACTACTTGTCAAGGGATACATCGGCCCAACAAAAGCTGGCACTCAGTTCCTTGGCGCAAAAGCTACATCTGGCATTAAGTATCTAGTTGACCCGAGGGTCGTCAAAGGAAGCTCCTGGGTAACCGGAGCTAACGAAAACGAAAAGCACGTTTTTGGTTTGGTTATGGGTCGCGATTTTAGCGCCGATGGTGTTGCCGATATCGCCGAGGTGCGTGCTGGGGATTTGGCCCCCGATGGTTCTGGAGAGCTGGAGCTTGCAAGAGGTATTGAAATCGGTCACGTATTCCAGCTCGGTAGAAAATACGCTGAGGCACTTGATCTAAAAGTATTGGACGAAAACGGCAAGCTTGTGACAGTCACGATGGGCTCCTATGGAATCGGAGTAACCCGATTGGTTGCCGTTTTGGCCGAAGCTAATAACGATGACAAGGGTCTTATTTGGCCTCAAGCTGTCAGTCCCGCTGATGTGCACGTGGTTGCAGCCGGTAAAGGCGATTCCGTTTACGAAGCAGCGGAGAAGCTAGCTGCTGAAATCGAAGGAACTGGCAAGACAGTTTTGTTGGATGATCGAGCCAAGGTGTCTCCTGGAGTCAAGTTCTCGGATGCTGAATTGATCGGAATTCCAACCGTGGTGATTGTTGGTAAGGGTCTTGAAGCTGGCGAAGTTGAGCTATGGAATAGAAGGACTGGGGAAAGAGCAGCTATCAAGCTAGACTCTGTTTTGTCTGCAGTCAAATAAGAACTTTTGGAGGTGTTGCAAGTGGACATCGACCTAACTGTTCTAAAAAACATTGAGCGTGAGAATGAGATTCCTTTTAAGGAGCTCGTTGAGATCATTGAAGCCGCCGTGCTAGCCGCCTACCACCGCAACATCGGCAATACCGATAAAGCCCGCGCCCACCTGGATCAACAAACCGGCCACGTTCTTATCTTCACTGCAGTGTTAGATGAAGAAGGTAACCAAACTGGAGAAACCGAAGCCACTCCAGATAACTTTGGTCGAATTGCCGCCGGGGCCGCCAAGCAGGTAATTGCCACCAGATTGCGAGAGATCAACGACGAAGGTGTCTTTGGGGAGTTCAAGGGTAAAGATGGAGACATTGTCGCCGGAACAATCCAGCAGGGTCAGCGCCAATACATGGTCTATGTTGACCTTGGCTCAATCGAGGCCATCATGCCCCCAGAAGAGCAAGTGCCAGGTGAGGACTATGCCCATGGCAAAAGAATTCGTGTTTATGTGACCAACGTTTCCAAAGGCACCAAAGGCCCTCAGGTTACTGTTTCAAGAACACACCCAGGTTTAGTTAGAAAACTCTTTGCACTTGAGGTTCCAGAAATTGCCGAGGGCGTAGTTGAGATTGTTTCGGTTGCCAGAGAAGCAGGGCACCGCACCAAAATTGCCGTTCGAGCAAAGGATCCTGCCATCAATGCCAAGGGAGCGTGCATTGGAGAACTCGGCCAACGGGTCAGGGCCGTCCAGTCTGAGCTAAACGACGAAAAGATCGACATCGTTGACTATTCCGAGGATTTGACGGAGTTTGTCACCCAGGCTTTGTCCCCAGCCAAGGCATCGAGCGCTTATATGATCAATGCCGAAGAGCGCCAGGTGCGGGTATTGGTCCCCGATTTCCAGCTCTCGCTCGCTATCGGTAAAGAGGGTCAAAATGCCCGCTTGGCCGCCAAGTTGACTGGGGCCAAGATTGATATTCAGCCCGACAGTATTCTCGAAGGCGACTAGAGCGCTTTCGCCCTTTGGGGCTAGAATAGGTAAAGAATCGAGTTGGCCCAAATCGCTAACTTTTTGGTTCATAAAGAAAAAACTAGAACAGGTAGAAAAGATGTTGGCAAATAAATGAGTAGCTCGAAATGAGTATCCAACAGCTTTAATGGCCTGCCCTGTTTGGGAAGGCCCAGACAGGAGAAGTAAGTGGCGCTACCACGTGTTTACGACGTAGCTAAAGAACTTGGCATTGACACCAAGGTGGCTTTGGCCAAATTAGAAGAACTTGGCGAATACGTCAAATCTGGATCTTCAACAATCGCACCTCCGGTGGCTAAGAAGCTGCGCGCTGCGTTTCCTGACGCCAAGCCTAAAGAGAAAAAAGTTGCCAAACCCAAAGCAGCCCCTAAAGCAAAAGCTGATGCTCCAGCTGCAGAAGAAGAGACCGTTGTTCCCGCTGAGACCGCAAAAGAAGTAAAGCCAAAAACATCTCGTCTTGCACCGAGCTCGATTACCGATGCTCCGAAAGAGCCAAAAGTTTCTCCAACCACTCCGGGTATTCCAAGACCTGGAAATAACCCATTTGCATCCAGTCAGGGAATGGGAATTCCTCGTCCAATGACAAGACCTGGAAACAATCCATTCAACGCCGCACAAGGTATGGCAAGACCTGGCACACCAAGACCGGGTTCCGCTCGACCAGGGTCCAGACCAGAAGGTGGCGAATTTCGACCAGGTGGTTCAAGACCAGGTGGTGCCGGAGGCGCACGTCCAGGGTTTGGTTCTGCGAAACCAGGATTGGGAGGCGGTGCACCGGGAGGTTTCCCGGGTCGTCCTTCAGCTGGCGGAAGAGGTCGCGGTGTTGGCGGCGGTACAGCTGGTGCTTTTGGTAAGGGTGGCGCAAGAGGTCAATCTAAGGCCAGAAAATCAAAGCGCGCTAAGAGAGAAGAATTCGAACAAAGAAGTGTTCCAAGTCTTGGTGGAGCAGTTGTTCCAAGAGGAGATGGCACAACAGTAATCAGATTGCGCCGCGGAGCTTCGATTCAGGACTTTGCCGACAAGATTGATGCCAATGCCGGTCAGCTGATCACGGTGCTATTTGCACTTGGTCAGATGGCAACAGCTACCGCGTCGCTAGACGAAGAGACCTTCCAGATTCTTGGAGCAGAGCTTGGTTACAAGATTGAGGTAGTTTCTCCTGAGGACGAAGAGCGCGAGCTATTTGAAGGCTTTGGTTTGGATGTTTCGGCTGACTACGACGACGAAGAAGCGGACCTATTAAGCCGACCACCGGTTGTTACTGTTATGGGCCACGTTGACCACGGAAAGACTGCACTTCTGGACTCAATTCGTAACGCCAACGTTCAAGCCGGTGAGGCTGGTGGAATTACTCAGCACATCGGTGCCTACCAGGTGCACACAACCCACGAGGGTATCGATCGCGCAATTACCTTTATTGACACCCCAGGTCACGAGGCCTTCACAGCCATGCGAGCTCGTGGTGCTCAGGTAACTGACATCGCAATCTTGGTTGTTGCAGCTGACGATGGCGTTATGCCACAAACCATCGAGGCCCTAAACCATGCCCAGTCCGCAGGGGTGCCAATTGTGGTTGCGATAAACAAGATTGATAAAGAAGGTGCGAACCCAGACAAGGTCAAGCAGCAGCTAACCGAGTTCAACTTGGTTGCTGAAGAGTATGGCGGTGACGTCATGTTCGTACCAGTGTCTGCCTTGAAGAAGCAGGGAATTACTGAGCTACTTGACGCAGTGCTTCTTACTGCTGACGCAGCACTTGACATGCGCGCGAACCCCAATAAAGACGCTCGCGGTGTTGCTATTGAAGCGAACCTAGACAAGGGCCGCGGAGCGGTTGCAACGGTATTGATTCAGTCTGGAACCTTGAGCGTTGGTGACTCCATTGTTGCCGGAAGCGCTCACGGAAGAGTGCGCGCGATGTTCAACGAAGACGGCGAAGCAGTTGAGCAAGCAACACCTTCTAGACCGGTTCAGGTACTTGGCCTACAAAGTGTTCCTAGAGCCGGTGACACCTTTGTTGTTACCGAAGATGAGCGCCAGGCAAGACAAATTGCCGAAAAGCGTGAGGCAGCAGATCGAAATGCACTACTTGCCAAGACTAGAAAGCGCGTCAGCCTCGAAGACTTCAGCAAGGCGCTTGAAGACGGCAAGGTCGAATCGCTCAACTTGGTTATCAAGGGAGATGTTTCCGGTGCCGTTGAAGCACTGGAAGACTCGCTACTCAAGATCGAGATCGACGATTCCGTTCAGCTTCGCATTATCCACCGCGGTGTTGGTGCGGTAACCGAGTCTGACGTGAACCTAGCAACTGTTGATAACGCAATCATCATCGGATTCAACGTTCGCCCTGATAACAAGGCGAAGGAAAGAGCCGACCGTGAGGGTGTTGACATCCGTTTCTACTCGGTTATTTACGCAGCTCTAGAAGACATTGAGAAGTCCCTCAAGGGCATGCTCAAGCCTGAATACGAGGAGTTTCAGCTTGGAACAGCTGAAGTTCGCGAACTATTCAAGTCCTCCAAGGTCGGAACAATCGCTGGATCGATTGTGCGATCTGGATCAATCAAGAGAAACGCTTTGGCCAGGGTGCTTCGAGGCGGCGAGGTCATTATCGACAACGTCAAGGTCGAATCGCTCAAGAGATTCAAGGACGACGCTAGCGAAGTAAAGACCGACTTCGAGTGTGGAATTGGTCTTGCTGGCTTCAACGACTTGCAACTCGAGGACATCATTGAAACCTTCGAGATGCGCGAGAAGCCTAGGGTCTAGAAATGGTCGATGTAGCTCGCGCTCGCAAGCTCGCCGAGCGTATCAAGGTTTTGGTGGCAGAGTCTTTGGAGAAAACCGTGAAAGACCCAGACCTGGGTTTTGTCACACTCACTGAAGTAAAAGTGACTCCAGATTTACAGCACGCGCAGATCTTTTACACCGTCTACGGCTCTGATGAAGATCGCGCCAGATCAAACGAGATCATCAAGAAAAATACCGGTCGTATTAGAGGCGATGTTGGACATAACCTATCCATCAGACTCACTCCAACCCTTGAATTCATCGCCGACGAGCTTCCTGAAAACGCAGCTCATCTAAACGATTTACTGGCAGAAGCCAGGGCCAGAGATGCACAGGTTGCCAAGATTGCAGCTTCAGCTAACTATGCGGGGGAGCTAAACCCTTACAAGGAACCAAAGATCCAAGAAGATCAGGACTAATCTTGGCCACCCCAGGTTTGGTTTTGATTGATAAACCAACTAGCTGGACCAGTCATGATGTTGTTGCCAAAGTGCGCAAGGCTGTTGGGACCAAAAAAGTGGGCCACGCTGGAACCCTTGATCCACTAGCAACTGGGCTATTGGTTCTTGGCATTGAATCTGGAACCAAACTACTAACTTTTTTGGTCGGTGCCGACAAAACCTATGAAGCGATGATTCGCCTGGGCCAGCAAACAATTTCTGATGATTCCGAATCCGAAGCAATCTCCACCGCTAGCCCCGATGCAATAGCAAAACTGAGCGATGAGGATATCAAGCGCGAGATTGCCAAGCTAACTGGTGTCATTATGCAAACCCCATCTTCGGTCAGTGCCATAAAGGTAGCTGGTAAGAGAGCTTATGACCTTGTTCGAGCAGGTGAGCAGGTTGAGCTCAAAGCGCGTGAGGTGAACATCTACAGCTTCGAAATGCTGTCAGTGGCTAGAGTTTCTGGATTTTTGGATGTGCAAGTTAGGGTGGATTGCTCTTCCGGAACCTACATACGAGCCTTAGCTCGGGATCTAGGCAACCTATTGGGTGTTGGCGGTCACATCACAGCACTTCGCAGGACCAAGGTTGGTCACTTTGATGTAACTGCGGCTAACTCGATTGAGGAACTGGGTGAATTACGGCTAACAGAGCTAGCTACGGCTGCTAGGCAACTGTTTCCAGTCATTGAGCTAACGGAATCAGAAGTTACAGATTTGATTCATGGCAAGCGAATCTCAGCTAAGCAAGAGTTTGCTGGCTTAGCCGCAGGGCTGTCAATGTCAGGAAAACTAGTTGCTGTCCTGGAGAGTGTGAAAACTGACTTAAAATCAGTTGTGGTCTTCCAAGGAGCAAATAATGATTGAGTGGTTCTATCTAGCGCAGCTCTGGTTAGCCGTGGCGGCGGGGATGTTTTCCTTAACTCTTGGCGCTATGAAGAAGCTTCCGAGCCTGTGGAGCATCGGCTCGCTTGCTCTTGTATTGCTTGGGCTTATCGGACAGCTCATAGTTTCGATTGTTGTGGTGAGCGCAGGGGCGAGTGCAGCCCTTGATACCGTCGAGTACTTCGCCTACCTACTGGTAGCAATAATGGTTCCCATCGGAGCAGGCTTCTGGGGTCTAGTGGAACGAAACCGCTGGTCGACGATGATCTTGGGTGTTGCCGCTTTGACGGTTGCCGTGATGTTAGTTCGCATGCACCAAATCTGGACCGGCAGTTACTAAGCAAGAGAGTGTAAGGCTTTTAGATTGACTAAATCCTCAAGATCGCTTGGCGTTGGCAGACTGCTCATTTTGGTTTATGCGGTATTTGCAGTTTCCTCAACTGCTCGAGCTAGCTTTCAGGTAATTACCAAATTCGAAGAGGCGCCTCTGGCGTATTCACTTTCACTGCTTAGCGCTTTGGTTTACATTCTCGCAACCGTTTCTTTGGCCCGCTCAGGACCGACCTGGCACAAGGTAGCAATCTATTCAGTTATTTTTGAGCTAGTTGGAGTACTAAGCGTTGGAACACTTTCTTTTATTGCGCCAGAGCTTTTTGATCACGCCAGCGTTTGGTCAGGCTTTGGTTCCGGCTATGGCTACTTGCCGTTGGTTCTTCCGGTTCTTGGTTTGATTTGGATTCAAAGAGCCAAGCGAGGTAACTAGCTTGCAGACTTATTCAGTTCTTTCAGATGTTCCCTCTGATGTTGGAGAAACAGCGGTAACAATTGGCAAGTTTGACTGCCTCCATTTGGGACATCAGTCGCTGTTTTCAAACTTGATCCAAGCTGCAAAAGTTGCATCACTGGTTCCAACGGTCGTGACTTTTGACAGGCATCCAGATCATCTGCTTCGCCCCGATCGGGCAAAGTTGCCAATAATTGGTAAGACTCAGAAGCACTCGATTATTGAATATCTCGGTGCAGCGGTTTTAGTTGAGCTCGAGTTTAACCAGGCACTTGCTAGCAAAACCCCTGAGCAGTTTGTCAAAGAGATCTTGGTTGATACTTTGCACGCCCAGGTAGTTATGGTAGGCCAAGGTTTCAGATTCGGAAATCAAGGTTCGGGGGATACCCAGACCCTGCGAGAGCTGGGGCAGCAATTTGGCTTTAGTGTTTCGGAGGTGAAGCCAATTGAAATCGATGGCGAGACCGTATCGACCACCAGAGTTAGAAACCTCTTGGATGAAGGAAATGTTTCGGCTGTAGCCAAGCTACTTGGAAGAGTGCACGTAGCGGTTGGCATTGTTGAGCACGGCTTGAAAATTGGTAGAAAGATCGGCTTTCCAACTGCCAACTTATCGCGCGAGGCAGAAGGTTATCTTCCATTAGACGGCGTCTACTCCGGATGGTTAGTGTCCGAAGGCGTCAGGTATCCGGCGGCCCACTCGGTTGGCATCAATGAGACCTTTCAAGCCGTACCGAGGCTTGTAGAATCGCATGTTTTGGATGAAACCGAGCTTGACCTCTACGACAAGGTGGTTACCTTGGAGTTCATTGATTTTGTGAGACCCGTTGAGAAATTTGACGGGGTTGACTCACTTGTTGCCCAGATTAATCTAGATTTAGAAGTAGTAAGACAACAGTTAGGACTGAAATGAAGGTAACTTTTGCTGGAGCCGTGAAATCGGCGTTCGTTAATTTCGCACAGTTTCGCGGTGTGAGCACCAGGTCTCAGTATTGGTATTTCGTTCTATTCAGTGTTTTGATGGCTCTTGTCTTGGGAACCATCGATTCGGTTATTTGGCCCCCGGTTGCTACCGATGATGTGCTGGTAGCGCTAAATCAGCCAACTCCTTTTTCTAACGTGTTCGCAATTGTCTTGCTGATTCCCTCTCTTTCCGTAACTTCGAGACGAATTCGCGATGCCGGCTGGTCGGGTAAGTGGTTATTCACCCTGCTGCTACCAATTATCCCTTTCTTGTTTGGAGTGGTTGGATTTATCAGCTACCTAGACACCGTTATTACTCCAGATATCGAAGTATTGGTTACCTTGGTTTCCTACTTCGTTCCAGCGCTTTTGCTGGCTTTTGTTGTACAGATCTTTCTTCTGGTTTTGTGCCTTCGACCCAGTAAATCTAAGGAAGATGGCAACCGCTACGCCGAGTAGATTCTTGGGCTGGCGTCAGGGCAGCTTCCTAGAGTAAGCTTTTGGGGTTGCCGTGTATCGGCCGCGGATAGATAGAGCAAATAACGCAATTGTTTTTTGCGCCGCGCAGCGAATAGAAGGAAGACACCATGTCACTAGATGCAAAAGTAAAAAATGACATTATTCAGCAGTATGCAACTCACCCAGGTGACACCGGTTCTCCTGAAGTTCAGATTGCTGTATTGACCCAGCGCATCAAGGATCTAACCGAGCACCTGAAAGAGCACAAGCATGACCACCACTCTCGTCGTGGGCTGCTACTGCTAGTTGGTCAGCGTCGCAGATTGCTTGGATACTTGCAGAAGGTTGAAATCGGTCGCTACCGTGCTC
>JBIJBA010000028.1:0-11467 GCA_044345455.1 Rhodoluna sp. | reverse complement strand
GATAAAGAGGGTGTTGGCCTATTTCACATGTATACGGTTTCCGGTTCTGTTGACGAAACTCTAACCATCAAAGACGGTGACCTCTATGTTGTTCCCGAGGGCTATCACGGCCCAACTAGCGCCACCCCGGAATACCCTATGTACTTCTTGAACGTGCTGGCTGGTCCAGCAAAGGAACGCACCATGGCTTTTTGCGATGACCCAGATAAGCACTGGATTCGCGAGAACTGGAAAACCCAAACCCAAGATCCAAGACTTCCTTGGACCTCCGCCACCCCAAGAAAGAGATAAATCATGAACCAACGTATTGGTATTGCCGTCCTAGGCCTTGGCTGGATGGGCGAGGCACACTCCAGATCCATGCTCCGCATCCCTTCCCTTTTCCCAAAGCGCTCCTTTGACCCGAAGCTAGTAGTTTGTGCGGATACTGAGGCATCAAGACGTGACCGCGCAGTCAACGACTTTGGCTTCGAACGCTCAGTGGAGAACTGGCAAGATGCCATCAACTCCCCAGATGTTGACGCTGTTTGGGTAACCGCGCCAAACATGCTGCACGTACCAATGATTGAGGCTGCGACCGCTGCAGGTAAAGCCGTCTTTAGCGAAAAGCCAATTGGAGGAAAGCCAGAGCAAACAGTAGCTGCCTTCCAGGCAGCTAAGAAAGCTGGGGTTGCTACCGGTGTTGGTTACAACTACCTCTGGGCACCATTAGTACTTCACGCCAAGAACCTAATTGCTTCTGGTGCGCTAGGTGAGATCACTCACTACCGAGGCCGTTTCTTCTCGATGTATGGAAGCGACGAGATGGGACTTTTGACCTGGCGATTCCTCATGGACCAAGCAGGATATGGTGTCACCAGCGATATCCTTAGCCACTCGGTTTCAATGGCGCAATTCCTAATCGGCGACATCGAAGAAGTTATCGGTATGGAAAACACCACAATTAAAAAACGCCCAATAGCAACCGGAGCCGCCGGTCACTACGGCCGAGGCAAGCCAGAAGATCCTAAGGGAGACGTTGAAAACGAAGACTTTGCTTCGATGCTTTGCAGATTCAAAAACGGAGCAACTGGAACCTTCGAAGTAAGCCGAACTGTTGTTGGTCCAGAAAGCCAGAACGCCTTTGAGGTTTATGGAACCAAGGGAGCACTTAGCTGGAACCTAGAGAAGCTAAACGAGATGCAGTACTACGAGCTAACCGACGACCTAAGCTCTGGATACACCACCATATACGGAGGCGACAGGTTCCCATTCCACGCCAACTTCGTACCAGGACAGGCCAACTCGATTGGCCTGGAGGACTTTGTTGCAATTGAGGACTACTCCTTCCTGGAGTCCATGGCAACAGGTAAGCCTTTTAGCCCAAGCTTCAAAGAGGCAGTTGATGTAGTTAGTGTTCAGCAGGCCCTGATTGATTCATGGTCTTCAAGAACCTGGGAGAGCGTCAAAGATCTAGGAAAGGCAAACTAGTGGCAATCAAGACCGTAAGAATCACTACTGCTGAAGCAATCGTTAGATACCTAATTGCCCAGCGCATCATGGTCGATGGCAAGAATGTGCCACTGTTTCCAGGGGTCATGGGAATCTTCGGTCACGGTAACGTGACCAGCCTTGGCCACGCCCTAGAGATGCATCGCGATGAGCTGCCAACTTATAGAGGCCAAAACGAGCAAGGCATGGGCCTTGCTGCAGCGGCTTTTGCCAAGGCAAGCCGCCGCCAGCAGATCCTTGTTGCTACCTCTTCGGTTGGACCAGGAGCCACCAACATGGTTACCGCCGCAGGTGTTGCAATGGCTAACCGACTACCTGTTTTGTTTATCTCAGGAGATACCTTCACATCTCGCCTTCCAGATCCAGTGCTGCAGCAGGTTGAGCACTTTGGAATGCCATCTGTTACCGTAAACGATTCATTCAAGCCAGTAACTAGGTTCTGGGACAGAATTACTCACCCAGCACAGGTTTTGTCCTCTCTGCCACAAGCCGTCTCCACAATGCTGGACCCAGCAGACTGTGGACCGGCATTTATTGGATTGCCTCAGGACATAACCGCTGAAGCCTACGACTACCCTGTTGCATTCTTTGAGACCAAAATCCATGAAATCGCAAGACCAAGGCCAGATCTTGGTCAGCTAGCAGAAGCCGCCAAGCTAATTCGCTCGGCGAAGAAGCCAGTGATTATCGCTGGCGGTGGAGTGCACTACTCCAGAGCCGAAAAAGAGCTTGCTGCTTTCGCTGAGAAGTTCGGCATTCCGGTTGTTGAAACTGTTGCGGGTAAGTCTTCTCTTGTTGCTAGCCATCCTTTGTACTCAGGACCACTTGGTGTTACCGGTGCCGAAGCTGCCAACAAGGTAGTTAGCGGTGCTGATGTAGTGCTAGCAGTAGGCACCAGACTGGAAGACTTTACAACTGGCTCCTGGACACTATTTGATCCTGAAACCAAGTTTGTTGGCATCAACGCGGCACGCTTTGATGCAATTAAGCACCAGTCGTTGCCACTTGTTGGCGACGCCAGAGAAAGCCTGAAGGATCTAACAGCAGAACTAGCTGGCTGGAAGGCAGAGGATTCTTGGACCAAGAAATCTCGCGAACTAAGGGAAGACCTGCAGGCCTTTGTTGACGGCAGAACAGCTGACGATGGAGTTTGGCCGCCAAGCTACGCCCAACTTGTTGGACTAGTACATGAGTCAGCTACCGCAGAGGATTACATCCTCACTGCAGCCGGAGGATTGCCAGGGGAGCTAAACATCAACTGGATGAGTAAGGGTGTTGCCACCTTTGACTGCGAGTATGGCTTTTCCTGCATGGGCTACGAGATCTCTGGTGCCTGGGGAGCAGCTATGGCAAGGCCAAACAACGAGGTCTACGCCATGGTTGGAGACGGTTCTTATCTGATGATGAACTCAGATATCTACGGTTCACTACTTTCTGGACACAAGATGATCCTTGTTGTCTGCGACAACGAAGGCTACGCAGTTATCGAAAGATTACAAGTTAGCCAAGGTGGAGCTTCCTATAACAACATGCTCAAAGATTCAGTTGGAACAGGGTCAGACATCCGAGTCAATTTCAAAGCTCACGCTGAATCCATGGGAGCAGTTACCTTTGAGGTAGCAACCCTTGGAGAATTCTCCGAAGCACTGGTTAAGGCAAGAGCTGCCGATAGAACAGCAGTTATTGTTACCAAGGTCAGAGCCCAAGACTTCACAGAAGGCGGAGCCTTCTGGCAGGTCGGAGTTCCTGAGGTTTCCGAAAGATCGCAGGTCACTGCAGCTAGAGCGAAGATGGATAAGGGTCTAAAGGATCAGAGGCCTGGGGTTTAGTTAGGCTTCAAACCTTTCCAAAGGCTTTGTAACTCAGGAGCCTTTGGCGCTCTTTCTCCATAGAGGGCTTTGTATACCCGTCTTCCAGACAAATAGTGAGCCAGCTGGATCATGGCGTCTTTGAGCACCTTTCCTTTTAGATACTTCTTATACAGTCTCGCTGTCGCCTTAGCCCAAGGATCTCCGTGATAGCCAGAGGTAAGCGCATGGCCTAATTCATGAAGCAAGGTTTCTTTGTCAAAGTGACAAAGAAACATTGCCTTTTGCTCGTGATCCCACCAGCCCATGGCGTGGGGGATGTCTCCCTTTAGGCCAAAGTGAGAGTGAATCCTTACCCAAGAAACCTTTATCTTTTCTGCCTTAGATATCTCGTTGAGTAACAATAACGATGGCTTCCACAACTTCCAGGCCCTGGCATCAAATTTGAGCCCCGGTCTAACCTCAAAAGAGAGCTTTGTAGCCCACACCGGAATCATCCGGTAGCGGCCAGCTATCTTGAGCTCGATTAGCTGGTTGGGGTTAGAGGGCATAGAGAGATGGTAAGTCATAAACCTTTCGGTTTGCGAGCACCGCAACTCTTGGGGGACCTGTTTATGGATGTAAACGACGAACTAGGAATGAGCCTGATTTCGAAGGATCAGGCAATTAGGGGCGACTAAAAAAGTCATAATTTCGCGGGTGTGCGTCAGCTGCTACAGCATTGGGGGGTTTATTGCGAATACTTCTGAGAATGTACCCCACCCCCCCTATTTGCTGCCCGGCCCAAATGTCCTCGGAGTGTTCTAAAGTGAAGTCATGCGCTTAGAGGGGGTAGTTTGTTAGCAAAAAAGATTCGAAATGCTGCAACGCTAGCTGCAACAGGGAATGAAAACTCAATGACAGCGGCTCTTTTGGAGCCACTGAATGAGTTTGTCCCTGTAGGAATCAAACTGGTGTTTGATAAGACGCGAAGCGATCACGGCGATCGACCTGACATTTCTATTGAATCCAAGGGTGCCAGCGTGGGTTTTATAGAAGTTAAACGTCCAGAAACCTTATTGGATGCCTTCAAAGTTACAGATGGGGGAAAGTCCCAGATCGATAAATATCGCCACAACGACCTTCCGGTTCTACTTACTGACGGTCTTAGGTGGTACGACGTGTCAGATGAAAACGTCTGGAACCTGAGAACAGCTCCAAAGTTACTTGGCTACCCGTTTGTAGATTTCTCCATAGACTATGAGGACGAAGTAACAGAGGAAAAACTAAGAGTTCTTTTTAGTGTTTCAGCCAGGGTTAGACCCGTCTACTCTCAATCGTCTGCTCCTCTAGGCATGGCGATGGTTGTAGATAGAATCAATGACAATCACAGCGAAACTTTAGAAGCCGCGTGGTCTGCCGCTAGGCAATTTTTAGGTATGACACCCAATGTCCCTGAACTAGGTGACGGTCACGTGGGTGAAATTGTCGCTTTCACGCTCTTGACCATTGCGTCAAATCTTCCAGTTCCACAAACTGCAAATTTTGTTTCAACAACTCGTAAAGAGTGGAGTGAGAATAGAAGTTGGATTACCTCAGAGCTTCCGCTTGCACTTAGCGGGTGCCTCAAGGATTTCCGTGAAGCAGACGGCGAATCAATGGGCCGGTTACTTGGCGAGTCTGGCTGGACGGTTATCCGCAGCATTGCAGCAGGGCTTCTCTCCAATGGGCAACTATCCTGGGACCGATTGTCCACCTTGTGGGACAGCTACCTTGAATTAACCGGCAAACGTCGGACCCTCGGTTCTTGGCAAACCCCTTCGAATGTAGCCAAATTTCAAGTCCAGATAGCATCCCGAGCACTAGAGGAAATGGGCTACTCAGGCTTCTCAGATTCCAAGGTGACCGCACTGGATCCTTGCTGCGGAACCGGAGTTTACCTCCAAGCTGTCGTAGAACAAGTTGAGCGTGAAGGTGGCACGGCAGCAAGCCTGAGTCGTACGAGAGATTTGCATGCAAGACTAATCGGCTGCGACATCTCCCCGGCGGCGGTTGCCGCTTCACATATTCGCCTCAGCTCAGTTGGAATTTTACCAAATCTATACATGACGGATACATTAGCCGCTTCTCCGAGACGCGGCACAGGAAGAGGAGATTACTCAAAACCGACCCTTTTCGATTGGGGGCCAGAGACTTCATTAAGTTCGCTTGTTTCAGCAGTCAAGAGCGATGAGTCCGAGATGAGGCATTGGGCGGATAGGAGCAACGACCGAGACCCCGTGATCGCGATCATCGGAAATCCTCCATATCTACGAGGCGGACTAGACGAGAGTAAATACTTGGACTCAGCATGGTATGACGAATTATTTTTGAAATGGAAACTTGGTTCTGGCGGTGGGGGATCGCTGCAAGACTTCTTTGTTGCCTTCCTCGCCTGGTCATTCAGGATCACATCTCTTGAACATCCAAAGTTCTTGGATGGCAAACCAAAGGGGGTTATAACCTTTATTACTAATAGAACGTGGATTGATGGAAAAACATTTAACCCCTTAAGAGGTTGGCTTCGGAGGCATGCGAAGAGTGTAGATATTTATGACTTTGGGCCTGGAAGCAGAGGAAACACGGGAGCACAATGGTCCCAACAACCATTTTCAATCGAAACAGGCACTGCAATTTTTTGTGCCGCTTTTGGCGACCATGCTGCAGAAGCAGAGGTTAGATACAAGCGAGTAGCTTGGGTGGATTTTGAAGTTAGTGAAATGGACGATTTTCTTGTTGTGACTGGAAACACAAATTGGACCGGCAAGTCGGACAGTAAACAACTTTTTGAACCCAACGTGAAAACTTCGGGCGTGAAAACAGGCGCAGACAAGACTTGGGTCCGCACAATCGGGGACCGAGATTTTGGAGTTCGTCACGCCTATAGAGTTTTTGATAACCGATACATTCCAAACCAGGTACCCGTAGATGGGAAAACCGCTGGAGCAGGATGGCGAGAAGACAAGCTATACAATCCCCACAGAGAGAGAATGAAGTTAAACGGGTGGTACCTCATTGGTCCAGCAAAAGCCGCAAAGCCCGGACCAGCACTTCACGCCTCAAAATACATACCAGGAAACGACTGCTACAAGGGTTCTGAAGGTGGGTTGATTATCCCTGTCAGCTCCTCAACACCAATTCCAATGGATTACCAAGAACAAGCCCAACAACTTGGGTTATCAGGTATGGATTTTTGGCACGTGATTCTTGCGTGTGGAACTCATGAAAAATACTGGGAGCCGGGAAGTCTGTTGTCACAGCAACTTAGCTCTTACACGCTCGAGATTCCTCTCCCAGATGACCAAGGTGTGACTAAGGAATTAGTTCAACTCGGAAAAGAGCTTGTGGAAGCCTGGTCGTTGGACTCCTTCAATCCCGTTGAATTTAAGGGCGAGCCAGGTTCTTGGCACTTTGCAAATCACGAATCAGTGGAGCAAGTTGAGATACACGGAAGACAGGTTCTGAGAGAGTGGAGAAAAGCCCGTCCCGGCGATTGGCCCCGCAATATTGCGCTCGAATATGCACGAACTATCAGCGCCTTGCTTAGAGTTTTAGAAATATCTAGGCGCGTGGGTTCCCTTATTTAGATCCAGCACCAGAGCTACTCTCAAAGGACTGCATTTGCTTGCGGTTGGTTCAAAAAGTAGTTCAGGGTCGTGAAACATAGGGAAACATAGGGAAACAACAAACCCCAAATAATCAGCTAAGTTAGCTCATATAAACGTTATAAAAGTGCCTAACCTTTTAACTTCGGATCAGAAGATCAGAATTGGCGAGTAGTGTATGAGCTTGACCCTTATACCCCCCAGGGTATACAATATCTTCTAGGTAAATCACTACGTATTTAGGAGATCCATATGTGTTCACCAGCTCTTTGCTCTAGCTGCAACAAGATCACTTGGTCTGGTTGCGGTGAGCACATCGAAGAAGCTCTAGCTGGTATTCCTGAAGACCAGCTTTGCACCTGTGACAAATAGGTTTTATGCCTTGGCTTGTAGTTGGATTTAGCCAACAACAAGCGAAGGAACTCCGCCTTTAGGTCTAAAGGTTGCTCTTGGTTCTGCAATGGGGAGTTTGGCATCTATTGGCTTTGGTCTTTTGTTTCTTGCCATCTCGAGCAAGATGATGTGCGCTTCGAGGAGGGCGAACTGATCTCCTAGGCACTTTCTGGTTCCGGCTAGGAAGGGAAAGTAAGCACTTCTAGGGAGGGAATCTTCAAAGTCGTTTGCCCAGCGCTCTGGTTGGAACTTATCTGGGTCTGGGAAGAACTTCTTGTTTCTATGGCTGGCGTATTGGCTAACTAGAACGTGTGCTCCTTTGGGAACCTTAACTCCTGCTACCTCAACATCTTCGATGGCACGTCTTGGGGAAACCCATACCGGTGGGGCAAGTCTTAGAGCTTCTTGGAAGATGGCTTTGGCGGTTGGGGCTGAAAGAATCTGTCGTATCTCTGGAGGTGAGTTATCTGGAAGGTATAGCTTCGCTTCTTGCCTTAGCTTTTCCCAGAGATCGTTGCGGTCGCGAAGGTAGGAAAGGGCCCAGGTCATTACGTTGGCTGTTGTTTCGTGGCCAGAAAGAATAAGGGTTAGGGTTTCATCCCTTACATCGTCGTGGCTTAGGGCTTGGTTTTCGTCGTCTCGGGCATCAAGTAATAAGCCAAGTAAGTCAGTTCCGTGGGTTCCACTAGCTACTCGCTCCGAGATGATGTCTTCAGCTACATCAGCTAGATACTCGGCTGATTCCTTGAACTTTTTGAAGTAGGGAAGTGGGCTCTCATCGAACCGGTCTAGTCCTGGCAGCATGGTTCGCTCGATGCGGTCGATGGCAACACCCATGTGGTGTTGCACGCCTTCGGCGTACTTATCTATATCGGTTGAAAACAGTAACCTGGCCACGATCTGGAAGGTAAGTCTCATCATTTCTTCGTTGGCTGAGACTTCCTGGCCTAGCTGCCAGTTGGCAATGTGATCTTTGGTAATTGATCTCATGTTTAGGGCGTAGTCATTTAGTTGCCCGTGGTGAAAAGGTGGTTGCATCATTCGGCGGTGCCGAAGATGCACTGGCTCTTCGTTTGTTAGTAAGCCTTTGCCCAGGACCTTATGCATGCGTTCAAAGCCGACTCCTTTGACGAAGGAGTGCTGCTTTTTTACTAGGACGTCGGTTACTCCTTCGGGGCCAAAGAAGGCAATGAACAGCTCGCCTCCTAGAAAGAAGGAGGCGGTGTCCCCGTACTTATTTTGAAGATCAAGTAAGAACTTAGGGGTGTCGCTTAGAAACCTTAGGGTTAATAGTCCTCCAAGGGAGTTTGGGCCTTTGGGGAGATTGGTCAGACCTTTTTTAGATCTGATGGCTTTGGGTTTAGCGGGGTATTCGACTGGGCGCTCTGCTGTGTATGGTCTTGCCATCTGGGCCTCCCTTAGCGTTGAGTGTAATGGGTTTTTGCAGAATCAAATAGGCTCCATTCCCTGCAACTGGCTAGAATTGAGGGACTCAGCTTCGATGTCGCAGCTTTCCCTCTAATTGCCCAAGGATTTGCCATTGACTAAGCCAATCGTGCTAATAGCCGAAGAGCTTTCGCCTGCCACGGTTTCTGCTTTGGGGCCTGATTTTGAGATCAAGAACATCGACGGCACTGATCGTGCCGTCCTGTTATCTGCTATCGCAACCGCTTCGGCTATCTTGGTTCGTTCTGCGACCCAGCTTGATGCTGAGGCCATAGCTGCTGCTAAGCAGCTGAAGGTTATTGCAAGGGCAGGTGTAGGGCTCGACAACGTGGATATCAAGGCAGCTACCAGTGCTGGTGTCATGGTTGTTAATGCTCCGACTTCTAACGTTATTTCCGCTGCTGAGTTAGCTATTGGACACATTCTTTCTCTAGCTCGTCACATTCCAGATGCTAATGCTTCGCTAAAGCAAGACAAGTGGGAAAGATCTAAGTTCACTGGGGTTGAGTTATACGACAAGACAATAGGAATTGTTGGTCTTGGAAGAATTGGATCACTCGTTGCAGAGCGGCTAGCTGGCTTTGGGGCAAGGCTTATTGGGTATGACCCTTACGTTACGCCAGCTAGGGCTGAGCAGATGGGTGTGAGCCTGGCAACCTTAGATGAGGTTATGGAGCAATCGGATTTCATAACAATTCATATTCCAAAGACTCCAGAAACTACGGGGCTAATCAGCAGTGCCCAATTCGGTATTGCCAAAAAAGAGCTCAGGATTGTTAATTGCTCGCGCGGGGGAATCATCGATGAGGACGCTCTACTTGAGGCGCTCACAACTGGCCGGATTGCTGGCGCCGGCCTAGATGTTTTCAACAATGAGCCCCCTAAGGGCTCGCCTCTATTGTCTTTGCCAAATATTCTTGTAACCCCCCACCTTGGAGCTTCAACTGATGAAGCTCAGGAAAAAGCAGGTATCTCGGTAGCTAAGTCGGTAAGGCTTGCCTTGGCTGGGGACCTAGTTCCAGATGCGGTCAATGTTGCAGGTGGCAACATTGACGACTCGGTAAAACCTGGTATTTCCATGGCCGAGAAGTTGGGTCAGGTCTTGTTTGGTATGGCCGATGCTTCTTTGGTTTCTGTTGAGGTTGAGGTTCGGGGCGAGATTGTGGTGCACGATGTTTCGGTTTTGAAGCTCGCGGCACTGAAAGGTATCTTCCAGAACGCTGTTACCGATCAGGTTAGCTATGTCAATGCTCCGCTATTGGCTGAAGCCCGTGGGGTTAGCGTGAAGCTAAGTACAGATCGGGTTTCGGAAGAGTATCGCAACATGACCACCATTCGTGCGGTGTTATCTGATGGCAACGTGATTTCGGTATCTGGAACAGTAATTGGTCCAAAGCGTCACGAGAAGATCACCGGTATCAATGGTTACGAAGTTGAGCTCGCCTTTGCCGAACACATGGTTCTTATGGTTTATACCGACCGCCCGGGCATTGTTGCGGTCTATGGAAAGGCCTTTGCCGACGCCAATGTGAACATTGCTGCCATGCAGATTGCAAGGCAGCAAAAGGGCGGCAAGGCCCTTTCGGTTATTACTGTTGACTCACCTGTTGAAGCTTCGGTACTAGAGAAGCTAAAGAAGGACATAGACGCTTCGACCATGAAGGCTATTACTATCTCTGTTGGCTAGCCAGGGCATTAGCCCCTTCTAAGTACTCATCTACATTAACCACGAAATCTATTGAGATTTGCCGTGGCCGAAAGTTGGAATCTTCTCAAGACATGATTCCGTTGGCGGGCATCAAAGATGCCGGAGGCAGTCTTACTGCGCTAAAACCCAAGTGCTGAGAGTCTAAAATCTTTCAACCTGATCCCTGGTCGGCAAGCTAGACGAGGCACCCAGTTTTGTTACTGAGATTGATGCTGCCTTTACAGCCACCTCGATAGCTTCCCCCAAGGAAGATCCTTCGCTGAGCAGCGCTCCCAGGTAACCAGCAAATGCATCGCCTGCCGCAGTGGTATCTAATGCTTGAACCTCAGGAGCTGCAAACAATCTAGTTTCATTTTTGTTTACTAGGACGACTCCTTGGCCGCCCATTGTTATGATCGCGTTTTGAACGCCCTGGTCTAAAAACCAGAGGCCGGCTAGTTTGGCCGATTTTTCATCGGTTACTTCTATACCCGTGAGCGAGTGAGCCTCTGACTCGTTAGGGGTGACTATGTTGATTAGATCCCAGGCCGTTGGCTCGGGGTTGGAAGCTGGAGCTGGGTCCAAAATGACTGTTAGTCCCTGGGATTTGGCAAGGCTAATGGCGTGTCGGTTTACTTCCCAGGGGATCTCTAGCTGGGTTAGAAGTACGCGGGCGTTTGGCCGCTTGGCAAAGGCATCATCGACTTGGGACTTTGTGATCTTGAAATTCGCCAGCGGGATAATCACGATGTTGTTCTGCGATGAGGCGGCAACTCTGATGTGAGCGATTCCGGTTGGTCCCTCAACTTGCTTCACAAACGCCGTATCAACACCGAATTCCTCAAGGGCGTCGGTTGCAAAATCAGTGAAAACATCGGTTCCTACGCAGCTAACCAGCGTGCTGGTTGTTCCAGCTAGGGCTGCCGCAACGGCCTGGTTAGAGCCTTTGCCGCCCAGGATGATCTTGAAATCATCCCCAAGAATTGACTCTCCCGGTGCTGGTAGTTTGCCCGCGAAGG
>JBIJBA010000083.1:0-3418 GCA_044345455.1 Rhodoluna sp. | reverse complement strand
GTTTTTGGTTTCTTGATCAGTCACTTTGTGTTTCAGTCGCCATTTTTTTGGTTTAGAGCGATTCCAGTTTTGACATTGGTGCTTTTGGCAACTTGGCCGCTTCATTACGATTCGCTCATGGTATTACCCGAGTCCTTTAAGCCATGGATTTGGTGGCTACTGGGTATTTCTGCAGTTGCTGCAGGCATCTCTTTTCGCTTTTGGCTTGGGATTGTATACATCGTTATCGTTTCCCTGGGCTGGATAGCAATTCGAGTATCACCTAGTGGAGGTTCGGGGGAACTAATTCTGGCAATCCAGGACTCGTTGCATTTGTTTGTGTTGGCTTCAATCGCCACGACAATGGCAGCGGCTGCTAGATGGCAAGCAGCTAAAACAGACTTCGCTAATCAAGATTTAATTGCCAGCGGGGTAAAGAGTTCTCAGAGTCAGGCGGTGGAACTAGAGCAATCAAGATTGGACGCCCTGGTCCATGACAGCGTCCTAACAACTCTGTTGGTTGCCTCCAAAGCCCAAACCCCCGAAGAGATTTCTCTTGCGAGAGCGTCGGCAACTGAGGCAATTAGGAGGCTGGATTTAGATAGCGCTTCACTCAAAACTGTTACTGCCATTACGCAAGTAAGTTTCTTCGAGTCCCTTCAAAACAGAATTCAAGAGGTGTATCCAAGTTTTCGAGTTTCGCTCCAACAAACCAATAACTCACTCCTTCCAGAACTTGTCTCTGAGGCCCTAACCGAAGCCACACTTCAAGCAGTTGATAACTCAACTAAGCACGGAGGCGGTTCTGCAAAAAGAAGCGTTTCGCTTCAGAGTCAGGGCAAAGGCTTGAAAATAGTGGTGAGCGATACCGGAAAGGGATTTCGAGCCTCAAAGATCTCCAAGGACCGTCTTGGTATTCAGCTTTCTATTATTGGTCGGGTGAAATCAGTGGGCGGTCGAGTGTTTATCAGATCGGAACCTGGAAAAGGCACCGACGTAGTGCTGGAGTGGAGCCCAAGTGTTTAGGTTCCCGCTTTGGTTAGTCCAGTTAGTTGGTGCCTTATTGGTTCTCAACCCACCAGTCACCGCACTTATCGGATTCAACCGTTACGACAACTGGATGTTTGCCCTGGTGGCAATCCTGATCTACGCGTTTGTTGCGTTGTTTTCAGTTTTTTACTATCGCGCCCGGGAGATGCCAGCGCTATTGGCTTGGATCAATCTGTTAGTTGTTGTGATTGTTCCCCAGCTGATTCACGAGGCTATCGATGTGGCAAACGTGGACTCTCAAACAAGCTGGTACGTATCTGGGTTAGGTGCTCTATTGGCGGTTACTGCCATCAGGGGTCAACAATCAGTTTCTTGGATTGGCACCTCCGTATTGTCCCTAGAGGTTCTGGTGTGGGGCGGCACAGATGCGCTCTTTAACAGCGGACTAGCCGGGTCCATCAGTTTAGTTGTCGCAGCCAATGTGCTTTCTTATGCACTTACTCGCATTGAAAATGAAACTCAAGCGTACCTAGATAAAGCAATCGAGATTGAAGCTGCGGCAGCGATTGAGTCTTCAACTCGAATAGAGAGATCTCGCAGGCTTAGTGAGACTTTACGAGTGTCATATCCACTTCTTCAAAAAATTGCAGCCGGTCAATTAGATGAAGAATCCAAACAAGAAGCAAAGCTCTTGGAAGCCCAGTTGCGCGACAGTATTCGAGGTCGAGAACTCATCGATTCCAAAATGCAGGAAGCTATCCGATCCGCTCGCCTGCGAGGTATCGAAGTGGTTGTTTTGGATGAAGGTGGGCTGGCAGCTTTGGCTGAGAATTCCAAAGCTGAACTGAGGCAAAAACTAGCAAATGAACTCGATCAGATTTCAAGCGGAAGAGTCACCATTCGTGCACCACGCGGTGGACAGACAAACGCAACCTTCGTTGCCTCAAGACCAGGCACCGCAACACCAGATGTGTTTTTGAAGCTTTAAATTGGAGAACCCGGGCTGTATACAGGCCCGGGTCTCAACCCCCAAACCATTCAAGCTTTCCCCTGATAGCTACTACAGAACGGTTCTTCTCTTAACCTAGTTAATGTCAGGACCGGTACTGACAAATTACTCGGTCTGAGCTGTCCCCATTTTGGGGGACTAAATTTCACCCTTGAAATCTGATCGCCACTCCGAAGCTCCGGAGCCGTTGCTCTCGCGAAGCATCTGGCTACCTTTCGCCCAGTTCGGTTCTGGTTGTGCCGATTCAGTTGTGCTGACTGCTTCGCGCAAAACGGCAACTACTGCTGCCAACTCCTGCTCGGTTGGATTTCCTGCAATAACTTCTAGCTCAGTGGCTAGATCTTTATCTTCACCGTTTGGCATTAGAGCGGAATGTTTCCGTGTTTTTTAGGAGGTAGTGATGCACGCTTGGTGCGCAGAGCTCTAAGAGCTTTGATGATTGAGATTCTGGTGGCTGCTGGTTCAATAACTCCATCGAGCTCACCTCGCTCAGCTGCTAAGAATGGTGAAGCTACGTTATAGGTGTATTCGGCAGCTAGCTCGGCACGAACTTTGGCTATGTCCTTACCGGCTGCTTCTGCTTCTTTGATCTTGTCGCGGAACAAAATGTTCACAGCTCCCTGACCACCCATAACAGCAATTTCAGCGCTTGGCCAAGCCAAGTTAATGTCGGCACCAAGCTGTTTTGAGCCCATGACGATATATGCGCCACCATATGCTTTTCGGGTGATTACAGTAACCAGCGGAACGGTTGCTTCTGCATATGCGTACAACAGCTTTGCCCCGCGCCTGATAACTCCCGCCCACTCCTGATCGGTTCCAGGAAGATATCCTGGAACATCCACCAGGGTGACAATCGGAATAGAAAACGCATCGCAGAAGCGAACAAATCGGGCCGCTTTTTCGCCCGCGTCAATGTTTAGAGTTCCTGCCATCGCTGATGGCTGGTTGGCAATTATTCCAACACTTCGGCCATCAACTCGTGCAAAACCAATCAAGATGTTTGGTGCAAACAGCGGCTGAACTTCTAAAAAGTTCGCCTCGTCAACTAGGTGTTCGATTACGGTGCGCATGTCATAGGGCTGGTTTGGTGAGTCGGGAATCAGAGTGTTTAGTTTCTTATCAAACTCGGTTACTTCAAGCTCAGAGTGTGAGTCATAGACAACTGTTTCGCCTAAGTTATTTTGCGGCAAAAAGCTAAGCATGTTACGCGCGTAGTCGAGAGCGTCATCTTCATCACTTGCTAGGTAGTGAGCAACTCCAGAAGTTTCGTTGTGAGCCCTGGCACCGCCTAGCTCTTCCATGCCAACTTCTTCACCCGTCACGGTCAAGATGACATCGGGGCCAGTAACGAACATGTTTGAGGTCTTATCAACCATGATCACAAAGTCGGTCAATGCGGGGGAGTAAACAGCGCCACCGGCAGCTGGGCCCATGATG
>JBIJBA010000020.1:0-12557 GCA_044345455.1 Rhodoluna sp. | reverse complement strand
GTATTTGAGGCGATTGCTGACTTACTTGATATTGACCCCTGGGATCTAGTTCCCGATTACTACAACCGTTAGCGAAAACGCACCTGAACTGAATTGCCAAGATTAGTTGGCTGGTAAAGCGCAAGCGAAGAAATTTGGCCATTGAGTAGCAGTGCAACTGAAGCAAAAACACCAGTGTCGCTCGAAACAGCAACTGCTCCGGTTACTCCCAGCAAGCTAGAGCCCTGAGCGGGAACTGAAACAACTGTTGCAACTCCGGTTTCCAAGCTGGTAACGGTTGCACTTCTTGGTTCATTGATCGGGTTTGCAAATACCAGGTATGAAGCACCCTCGGGTGGAATCACTGCAGAGGTCATAATTGCTCGCGCCGCGGTGAGCGGCTCTGCTGCTCCAAGCCAAGTGAAGTCGATTCGTGGAGTGCCGGCATCGTTACCTATTGCTGCCTTGGCTGTTGCAAAAACAGGTTGGTCTGAGGTGACAAACACCGAGTAGTTACCATCTAGCAGATCGGTGATGGGAAAATCCCGCACCGTTCCAGGCTCAACGGTTCCGGTGAAAACCGCACCGAACACCTCGGCGCTGGTGGAAACAATCTGGATTGTGACTTCTGCACCAGTTGGAGCGAACACTCGGACTGAGTGTCCTGCATCGGCAATACCTTCTGTCACGGCAACTTGGTTGATTGCTTCTGTCCCCCGCACAACAAAGCCAGGAATAACCGATTCCAGTTGGGGTGCTTTAGAAGGATAGACAAGATCCACTCCCAAAGACTCGGTACCGTTCATAACGCGGTGTTGAATCCAGGCCGCTAGCTTGGCGCCCGATGTCTGAACTTGGACGGCCAAGTTAGACACCGTTGGGGCAAAGCTTGCAAGGGACAGCACCGTGGTGGAATTTGCCAAGACTGATATTCCAGAAAGCCCAGCAACTTCTATCTCACCTAGATCAGAGAAAATCGTTAGATCGGCTGTTGCATCATTTGGGGTTGGGTTAGTCAAAATCAATAGCGCTTCACGACCGGCAGCTGTTGAGCCACCAACCAGCCAAATGTCTCCGCTTGGTTGCTGGCAGCTAGCTGCTGCTAGTCCTCGCATGGAATCGATTGCAGCAAGCTGAGTGGTGCTGCCAGTTACCACCATGGATCCCTGGGGGGACCCCACACTTGCCCCAGTGTTTCTAAGTTCGGTGGCGTTTGTTATTTCGCCAGCAAAGTAAATCCTGCCAGAGCCAAGGGAAGTCGCCACGGGGTCTTCGATGGCAATTGATTTAACCTCGAGTGCTCCGGTTCCCTCAGCGGTATAGCGAAGTGTTGTTGAGCCAGTTCTGTCAAATACTCCAAGCTCTGTTCCACTAGCACCACCGGTGACAAAAAGTGGGCCTGGGCAAACCAAACTCTGATCGGCAGGCTTGACATCAAAGCTGCCACTAGCCGAACCTAGGTCAACTGAAAGCCCTACCGGTGGAGCAAACACCAAAGCGCCTGCCAATAGAAGAGATGTTGCTATGAAGGCAATTGCACGAGTAATCATTAGTTTGCCTCCTCGGAGTCAATGAATATCTCGCTGTCATTGGTTTTGCGCTTTTTCTTGGTTCTTGCAGGAATTGCAAACCAAGCGAACAAGGCAAGAACGGAGAGTTGTCCAATTTTTATCAAACCAAAATCAAGCGGTTTGGCTTGAATTTGCGCTGGAATGTCCTCCACCTTCCACAATTGCCCATAATCGGTTAGCCCAATTGATTCCAGCTCCCTTGTGGAATCAAGGGCCAGTTGAAGATTCCTATCAACTGGTTTCACAAGAATGTATCCGATGCCAAACTTTTCAAGAGTTGGATAAATCTCTGCACCGTTAGCCGAGGCCAGGTTAGCCACCAGTTGCCCGAGCTCTTGGTACTCAGGGTTTACTTCTGGGTTTGTGGTGCTGGAAATTTTGTAACCGCTTGAGATGTGGTTTAGCTTCACTCCCGATCCGGTAAAAACTTGAGCCACTAAACCACCTTCACTGGTTGATTCCAGCTGCAGGGTTCTCCAATAGGTTCCAGAGCTTACATCGGCTTGAATAATTGAAGGCACTATTTGCCCATCGGAGTAAGTCACGTTTGGGCTAGCTGTGAACAGTTGAAAAGCTGCCGGTAGTAATCCAACCAGGGCCACAGTGGTAAGTGCGCTAACTCGAAGCACAAAAGAAGTGTCTGCAACATGAGCCAGCAGAAGAGTTAGCGCCAAACCAAATAAGCCAAGCAAAGAAGTGGCGTCTATCCCAAGGCTTGAGCCGTTTCCCAAATCAAAATCAATTCCAACTACCAGCCAGCTGGTTGCAAGAGCCAGCAGGGCAATACCCCATAGCGGCAGGGTGTTTCGAAGCTTGGGAGCCAGCAGGGCAAGTAGGGCAAAAATCAGAGTTGGGACAGTAATAAGTAGTCCCCAACTAAGCGCATCAAACCCAAAGCCAAAAAAGGCCAGCTTCCAATTAGCTTCCAATCCATCCGGCACGCTCACTCCGGGATCCAGTAGCAGGCTCAGCCAGTTACCCGAAGTGATGCGCTCAATCACAAGGGGCAGGAACCAAGCGATAGCTAGCAAGGTGGTCGAAAGCAAGGGCACAATCTTCCTTGGTCGAACTCCCGCAGTCATCGCCACCAGTACTAGCAACACCGCTCCTAGAACCGGTGAGCTGGCGGCAATCATGGCCAGCAAGATGGCAGCTATCCCAACGTGAGTTCTTGGGAAATGCGTGGAGTCCTTGTGTCCAATTCTTGCCACTCGAGCCAGCGAGTACAAAAGCCAAGGTAGCAGGGCAATTGCAAGCAGCTGTGAGAACTTGGCTTCTGTAACTGCCACAGTGAGCGCTGGCCAGAAAGCAAAGCTCAATGATGAAACTATCCGAACCAAGTTATTTGAGGCGACCAATTCGGAAAGCTTGAATGCACCCGCGAATGCAATTGGGGTGGCAAGGAACAAAAACAAGGTCACAGAAAGTGTCGGTATGAAAAACAGTGGTGAGCTAAGTAGCGTTAGTGCCCAGACCCAAGGATCCGCTGCCCCGACAAACCCCAAGCCAATTGAATGCGAGGTAGCTCCCGCCTGGCCAAATATTTCTAACCAGTTAGAAGAAAGTGGCAATACGCCTGATCCGGAAATAGCTACATTCGTTGGAACCCAAGGAAGATTAAGCGCTAGTAGTCCAAGCGCCCACCAAATCGCACCAGAAGAAACAAAGCCCGAGTTAGGTGTAACTTGCAACAGCTCGGTTTCACCCTTGGCGTGAGTGGCAAGCAGCCTGGTGGAGACTTCTTCATCTTGGGCTTTTTTGTTATCGTTTCTAACTTCTTGCCCAGTTGCCCGCAAGGCCGAAAGAGTTCCGATTTTCGCTGTAGTGGTTTGAGCAATTTTGGATCTGGACGAAAGTACGCTTCCCAAGTTGATAAACACCAAAAACGCTGCGCTGAGCTCTGGGCCAATTGCATGTCCTTTTGATCTGAAGCCCAGAACCAATGAGTTGGCCACTGCCAAAGGCAGTAGAAACAGCCAACCCAGAATAAACAAAGCCGGGTTTGCGTAACTTAGAGCCAGGTGAAGCTCTGCTTGCCGGATTGCAGTCGCGGGGTTGGTGCCCAGCCAGCGCAGCGGCCTGGCTCCTTGCATCGAGAGCATCTTGTGCGAAACCTTGGCGTTTGGTGCAACCGCCACTCTCGAGCCCTGCAGTCTGGCTCGAATAGAAAAGTCAACATCTGCCGCATAGACCGGTGCCTTGGCATCGAAGCCGCCAAGGGCCCGGTAAACATCCATGTTGATTAGTGCCCCGGCAGTTCCAACTGCCATCACGTCCTCGGAGTTATCGTGCTGGCCCTGGTCGAATTCTCCGCGAACTCGACTGAAGAGTTTCCCGCCGCGGGTGAGGGTAAGTCCAAGCTGCCTGATGATTCTGGGGTTGTCCCAATCGACTTGTTTTGGTCCAACAATTGCCAGCGATGGGCTTAGTTCAACTTCACGAAGTAGGTTTTCTAAAGCTTTAGAGTCAGGAGCGCTGTCATCGTGCAGAATCCACAAGAAGCCCTCTGGGTTGGTGTGCGCTACGGCTTTTTCAATCGCAGCAGCAAATCTGGTTTTTGAATCAAGCTTGAGTACTTCATAGCCTTGGCTCGAAGCTGCAAGTTGTTTTGAGGTGTCAACAATCAAAACTTTCGAGGGTGCTACAGATTGGTTTTTGAGGTCTGCTAGAACTCGTTCTAGAAACTGTGGTTGATCGTGAGCTAAAACTATTGCACAAACATTGGCTGTCATTAATTAGCTTTCAGCGCAAAGCGCGAGCTAGGCACGCTTTTTTAGTTTGCGTCTTTCTCTCTCAGAGAGTCCGCCCCAAATTCCAAATCTTTCATCGTTAGCAAGTGCGTACTCGAGGCACTGTGCCTTTACATCACAACCGGTGCAAATTCTTTTTGCATCTCTGGTGGATCCTCCCTTTTCGGGAAAGAATGCCTCTGGGTCAGTTTGTGCACAAAGTGCATCTGCTTGCCAAGAAAGTGGGTCTTGTTCAAAGTCTGTGTAGGCACCTGAGACACCTAGAAGAAGAGGGTCGATAAACCAGTTATCGGGAACCTGTCCGCGATTTTCCATTTAGTGCTGTTCCGTTCTTTTAGCCGCCAGGCGGTGAAGACTGGCAAATAGTTTCATCCGTGTAATTACACCGCTGTTATTGGGGTCTTGTCAAGTTGAATTCCACATGTTTACTGGCCTGTCTGGGCCATTCGGGGCAAGTATCCTTGGATCATGAGCGTTCTGGTCACTGGCGGTGCAGGTTATATCGGGTCCCACCTGGCCCGCTTGCTTACCGAGACCGGCACCGATGTGATTGTGGTCGATGACCTCTCGACCGGCAAAGAATCAAGGGTTTCAGGCCTAACCAGCTACCGAATTGACCTGGCTGAACCCTCCGCGGTGGCTGAATTAGAAGCCCTAATGATCAAACACAGCGTGGATTCGGTGATCCACCTAGCTGCCCTTAAGCGAGTTGGCGACTCTGTAGAAAATCCCGAAAAATATTTCAATAAGAACCTTGGTGGCCAGGCCAACCTGCTGCTGGCCATGAAAAGTGCTGGTGTAAAAAAACTGGTTTTTTCATCCAGCGCAGCAGCCTACGGTATTCCAGATGTCAACCTAGTTTCAGAAGACCAAGCTGCTTCTCCGATAAACCCCTATGGCCAAACAAAACTCATTGGTGAGTGGATGGCTGCTAACGCACAAACCTCCTGGGGTCTTAGGCACGTTAACCTTCGCTACTTCAATGCCGCAGGTGCCGGCTGGGACGACTTAGCCGACACGCAAGTGCTGAACCTGATTCCGATTGTCTTTGAGGCGATAAAGAATAAGTCCAAGCCAAAGGTCTTTGGCTTGGACTACAACACTCCTGACGGCAGTTGCATCCGCGACTATATCCATGTTCTTGATTTAGCCCAGGCTCACATCAAAGCACTCGATTATCTAGAACAAGACAAGCGCGAATTCAATACCTTCAACGTTGGAACTGGATACGGATCTAGCGTGATTGAGGTTTTGAAGCAGATCCAGGAAACAACAGCAATCGATTTCGAGTATGAAGTTGTTGCAAGAAGGGCCGGAGATCCAGCCAGATTGATTGCGGATGCTTCCAGAATTGAGAAGACCATGGGCTGGAAAGCTCAGAACTCTTTGGTAGAAATCATCGAAAGTGCCTGGAAGGCGCTTGGCTAGTCCCCTAAGACCACAAACACTGTTCCGCTGCCGCTAAGGCTCAGCTTCTTAGCCCCGGAGGCCAAGACCACCTCAGATTTAGTCAGCACTTCGCGCTCCTCCAGGCTGGTGCTAACTGCCACCTCACCTGCGGTGCAAACCACCATGGCTCTAGCTGGCAGGTCTAGATCGGCAAGTAGGTTCTTTCCCGAAACTTCAGCACGGTAGATGCGAAACTCTGAGCAGTCCACCGGATACTCAATCAGGCCTTCCGCCAGCTTCTTAGGTCTAAGTCTTGGCTCCAATAGTTCGCTGAAATCCGCAATATCTAGAACTTCAGCAACATCAACATGCTTCGAAGTTAACCCACCGCGCAATACGTTGTCAGAAGCAGCCATCACCTCAAGCCCAAGACCAGACAGGTAGGCGTGCACGTTGCCAGCAGGTAAGTAGATGGCTTCGCCTGGCTCTAGAGCAACCTCATTAAGCATTAAAGCAACTAGCGCTCCGGTGTCATCAGGAAATTGCTTGAGTAGGTTCGCAACTAGCTCCCTAGCTTTCATGGCAACTGGATTGGATTGAGGGCTCTCTACAGCCTCAGTGAATCTCTTGGCGAGCTCGGAGTTTTCAATCAGTGACTCAAAAATCTTTTCTAGTGATGCTTCGGCCAGTAACTGTTTTGCCAAAGAAGCAAACTCGGGTTCTGATTTTCCAAACTCTGTGAAGACAGTTACTAGCTCGGTCCGCGGACGAAAGCCACAAAGTGCTCGAAAACTCGTCAGGGCAATAAGTGCTTCTGGCTTATGAGAAGCATCTTTGTAGTTTCTTTTGGGGTCACTAATTGGTATTTGTTGAGCCTGCTCCAAATCAAATCCAGCTTTGGCCTGATCGGGGTTTGGGTGGACCTGAATTGAAAGGGCTCTCTCGGCTGAAAGAAACTTGACTAAAAACTTAAGAGGCTTGCCAAGACTTTCAGACAGGCTTCGGTTTTCTGCCAGGCTCTTGCTCTCACCTAATGGGTGGGTGCCAAACCAGACTTCAGCAATCGGTTCGCTAGTTTCTGCCAGTCCAAAGAAATCAGGAACAAGCTGTTTTGATCCCCAGTCGTAATTCTTGGTAGCTCCAGAGATTCGACTAAGCATTAGCTAGATCCTGTTCCATAAAGCAAAGTTACCGTTTAGGTGAAACCGGGCCTAAAGCAGGTTCTAAGAGAGCCTTAGAACCTGGCCAATCCTTAGGAAGTTGGCATTAGTAATTCCATTTAGGGCCATCAGATTTCTCGATGTCGTGCCAAAACGTGAAGCGATGCCACTCAGGGTGTCTCCAGCAGCAACCGTATAACTGGTTGCTGAACCGGCAGTTGAGGCCGGAGCTGCGGGAGCAGGTGCGGCCGCAGCACCGGCTGCAATTGTAAGTACTTGACCAATTCTGATGCGGTTGGCGTCGGTTAGGCCGTTCAAGCTCATCAAGGTCCTGGTGGTGGTGCCAAACCTAGAGGCAATCCCGCTCAGGGTGTCCCTGGCGACAACCGTGTAGCTGGTGGTTCCGCTCGCGCTCGGAGCGGGGGCAGCTGGCGCAGGAGTTGTAGGTGCTGGGACTGCGGGAGCCGCAGTAGCAGCGACGATGTTGAGCACTTGGCCAATTCTGATGCGGTTGGCGTCAACAATTCCGTTGAGAGCCATGAGGCTTCTAGTTGTGGTTCCAAACCTTGCCGCAATACCACTCAAGGAGTCCCCGGCGACAACCTTGTAAGTGGTTGCTGGAGCTGCAGGCGCCGGAGCTGGGGTGGTTGGAGCTGGGGTGGTTGGAGCTGGGGTCGTTGGAACAACCACATTAGAAGAAAGCTTTAGGACCTGACCAACACGAATCAAATTAGCGTTGGTAATTCCGTTGATACTCATCAGGTTTCTTGTTGTGGTGCCAAAGCGAGATGCGATTCCACTGAGTGAGTCACCGCGAACGACTGTGTAGGTGGAAACTGGCGCTGGTGCAGCAGGTGCTGGGGACGCTGATGTGGTTGGAGTAGGGGTAGGAGTTGAACTAGGTGTATCGGTAGGTGTCGGGGTTGGAGACGCTGATGGATCAAGTGCAGGGGTAGCTACAGCTCGCAATGCACCATTTTCCAAAACAAATCTTCCGACCAGAGCTGACATTGCTTCGCCGACTACCAGGGCACTCACCTGAGATCCAGTCATTGTTACAGCGCTAGCGCAGTTCAATCCCCAAGCTGCTACCTCATCACAGTTAGCAAAAGCTAGCCGTTGGCTGTTGTGTATAAAGAAGTAGCTTCCGTCAACGGCACTTCTAGCAAGAGCGCTCATGTCACTGACTGTGGTGTATCGATTCAGGTGAGCATTTGGCACAGTTCCAACAGGACCTAAAGGCGCCAATGAAGTAAGTAGCTCTGGTGTTGGGACTCGGAACTTAGTCTCATTGACGATCATGAATACGTCGGCAGCGTCACCTTTGAGAAGGAAGCTACCGCCAATGGGGGATCCGAACCAGTCAGTGTAATCGCGGAAGAAGTTTCGGTTTCCATATGCGCTACAAACATCTCCAACCCCATAGAGGTTTCCCAGAGCGGTTTGGTTAGGGACGTAAGGGGTGTAGTAATACAAAGCGGCGGTTGCCTTGTTTTCCAAGACAAATGACTGCGCGCCACAACCAGGGTTATTGGCCTGGTAGGGGCGACTGATGGTTCTTCCTGGTTTTAGCCAGGTAAAGGAACCAGCCGGGTTGCTGTACCACTGCAATTGTCCAGCACCTTTGTAAAGCTGCCAGAAAAATCCTGCGGATGCCGCACTACAACCAGCAGGTGTGTCCGGGCAATCCATTCCAAGTGCAAACTCGTAGGCACGAGCGCTTGGGTTAGTTGAAGTTACAAGCCCCTGCTCTTTTTGCAACTTAACTAAAAGCACCTTTGGGCTAATTCCACACGCGATTGATACGTCATAAATGATTTCAGCAGCGCTAACGTTTGTCTTTGCAGGTAGCGATGCACATCTTCCAGCTACTCCAGCTACAGCTGGTGTGCTGAGGCGGTAATCCTTAAGACAACCAGGTCTTGTTGGATCTGCTCGACAAGCCGCAACTTTTCCATTTAGGAATCTTTGGATGTCGGTGGCAGACATAGTTCCCGAAGTATAAAAAGCGCTGTCGCTAATAATCTGTCCTGGGTTAAACCATGCAGCGTTAGCAGCTTCTGCTGGAGTGCTCTCTGCCTCAAGCGCGACAATGCCCACTGCCGAGATTGCGGCAATAAGTAACATGGACCAGATTTTTCCCGCTGTTTTAATCATTAGGGAATGATCACCTCAAACTTTTGGGATTCACCGATGTGGTTGTCAGATTTGTAACTAACGGTCAGCATCAAAGAACCCTTCGGTATGCCTGAAAAACTGACGTTGAATGGAAAACACTGCGTTGAGGTAACATTGCGCTCAGCTTTCACAGTTGCAATAGCTGTTGCGGTTGTTCCTTGGTAATAGCTAAGAATGCAACTTCCGCCGTCTTCTGCAAAATTGCTAACTTCGGAAACCACGTTTAGTACCCCAGCTGAGGTGTCGGAGTAAAGGATGTTCAATTCGGCAGGCGCCATAGTTGGAGAAACTGAAGGCGAAGGAGATGGCGAGGTCGAAGGAGAAGTAGCTTCCCCTTGGCTAGTTTCTTCGCCTGGTGTGACGCTGGAGGAGCCGGTCGGCTTGATTAGCTCATCGTTTGGGGTGCCGGCGTTTGGATAAAAGAGGGTGCAGCCAGCTAGCACCAGGGCTGTAGCCAAGCCAAGCGCGACAATAAAGGCTCTTTTCATAACGCACTCCTCACGTACCTTCAAGCCTAGGTTGAACTTTCTAGAATGGCAACGCAAAACGCAAAGGGCACGGATATTGAGCAAAAAACCGCGCTGTTGCGCAATGGCGGAGAATCCCCAGAATCTAGCTGGTCAGCGAGTGTTTTTAGCGAAATTTCCTATGGAAATTAGCACTGTCAGGAATTTGCCAGCTTCAAAGCAACCAATTTTGTGCCGCAAAGCATTGCGGTCGTGAATTTGTCAGTTAGCTGTTTTTGATTTGATTTTGCAGCTGAGTGTTTTTCTCCGCGACTAGATCAGCGAGAGAGACTCCGTAGTCAACAAGTTTTTGTTCCAATAATTTATCGCTGGTGGACAAAATTCTGGCGGCAAGTATTCCAGCGTTCTTTGCTCCACCGATGGAAACTGTTGCAACTGGAATACCAGCTGGCATTTGAACTATTGAAAGCAGCGAGTCCATGCCATCAAGTTTGCCTAGTGGAACCGGAACACCAACAACGGGAAGTGTTGTTACAGAAGCCAGCATCCCGGGAAGATGTGCGGCGCCTCCGGCACCAGCGATGATTACCTTAATGCCTCGTGAGGCAGCAGTTTTTCCCCACTCGATCATTCGCTCCGGAGTGCGATGAGCTGAGAGCACTTCAACTTCGTATTCGATTCCAAAATCCTTTAACGCCTGAGCGGCATCGGACATGACTGACCAGTCCGAGTCGGAACCCATCACAACTGCTACAAGTGGATTGGTAATTGTAACTCCCGTCGATTTACCTAATACTGAAATATTAGTTGTTTAGTTCGTTCCTGGCAGCCTCGGCCGTCCGAAGACAAGTGTCAACATCTTCACCAACTACCGTGATATGCCCTAGCTTTCTACCGAGCCTTGGAGCTTTTCCGTAGAAGTGGATATTTAACTCTGGGAATGAGGCCATCAATTTGTCATAGTTAGCCATAAGATCCTGGGAGTCGGAGACCCCAAGAAGGTTTGCCATGACCGCTACAGGTCTTATCGGATCTGTTTTGCCAAGCGGAAAATTTAGTACAGCTCGAAGGTGCTGTTCAAATTGCGAGGTGGCTGATCCCTCGATTGTGAAGTGACCTGAATTGTGTGGTCGCATTGCCAATTCATTTACCAGTAGCTCACCCTCGTTAGTTTCAAACATTTCAACCGCTAGGTTTCCGGTTACCCCGAGAGATTCTGAAATCAACCGTGCTATTTTGTCAGCTTCCGTGGACAGCTCGGCACTGATGTTTGGAGCCGGCGACAATACTTCGGAGCACACTCCATTTTTTTGCCTTGTCTCCACAACCGGCCAGCTCTCAAAATCACCAGCTGGATTTCTCGCGCTCAGCTGAGCAAGTTCTCTTTTGAATGACACTTTTTGTTCCACCAGTAACGATCCACCCAGCGAGGCGAGCATAGGACCTGCCAGCCAGTCTGAAACTTGTTCCGAAGAACTAACCACTCGAACGCCCTTACCGTCATATCCGCCGATTGGTGTCTTGACTATAACTTCGGGTCCATGCTCACTGACGAACTGATCCAACTGAATTGCTGTGGAAACTTCTTTCCAAATTGGGTTCGGTGCACCCATTTTCTCTAGCGCTTGGCGCATCACAAGTTTGTTCTGGGCATGGGCTAGCGCTCTGGACGAAGGCTGAACGGAAATCCCCTGCTGCTCTAATTGCCGCAAGATCGCAAGCGGCACATGCTCGTGATCGAAGGTAATTACATCAACTGAGTTAGCAAAGGCCAGAACAGTTTCAAGGTGAGTGAAGTCTCCGACAACTGTGGTGGCCTTAGCTGCCGGAGAGTCTTGGGTTTCTGCGAGGACTTTTATCTCGATACCCAGCTTGCTAGCAGGTGCAATCATCATTCGGGCAAGTTGACCACCGCCAATTACACCAACGCGGAAGTTAGTCAACTAAATGATCCTTACAACTAAAGAGTTTTGCTTGCCTCGGCTTCAATGGCGGCGGCTAACTGCTTAGCTCTAGAGTAGCCGCTGACAGTAATCACCTGGCCATCGATCTTGACCAAGGAAATCGCTTTTGCTCGAAGGGGCTTGGGGCGCTGAACTGCTATCGAGGAAAGCTCCGAAAGGTTTAACACTTTTTTGCGTAATCCAAATAGGCCGGAGCGGTGAATTAGCCTCTGGTCAGTGATCACAAGTGATGCGGCCAGCCAATTAAGTAAAGGAACTAACCAAAAAAGCGAAACTGCCGCGATTATGACCCATAAGCCAATCTGATATAGATCCGGCGCAATCAATTCGGAAAAGTAGATAACTGAAAAACAACTTGCTGCTAAAACCAAAGTTGGGAACAGCAAAACAAGTGCCCTTGGGCGAAGTCGCACCAACTTAGTTTCGAAAGCTTCATTCATTATCTAATCTTCTCGCTTTGCAGTTCTGAGGTGTAGGACATCGCCGGCAGAGACAGTTAGTGTCTTGGTGGCACTCAAAACTTGCAGCCTGCCACCCTCATCTATTTCGATGGCTTTCCCAACTGCCGATGATCCATCTGGAAACAAGACCTCGACCAGCTCTCCAATAGTTGCCGATGACTGAATAATTCTTGCTCGTAAGCCACTAGATACCGCGTCACCGTGAGCTTCAACAAAGTCCAAGTAAAGCTGCTGGAAGCTACTTAGGGTTTGCGCCAGCAAGCTATCCCTATCGAGATTGGTTGCGCCTTCTACAAATAAAGAAGTAGCGTAGCCAGTTGGTAGCTCTTGTGCGGTTTGGTTCACGTTGATTCCAAATCCCACCACCACAGCAGATAGGTCTGAGTTTGCTTCGGCCAGTATTCCGCTAATCTTCTGACCATTGACCAAAACATCGTTTGGCCACTTGATCTTGGATTCGATGCCCACTTCAGCGAGCGCGGTTTTTATCGCCTCAGCCATCATCAAACTAAGCCACCCGATCGCAGCTTCGTTCTTGAAACTTGGTCGAAGTAACACTGAGGCCATGACCGAGCTACCGGGAGCTGCCTGCCACTTTCTATCCAGGCGACCCCGCCCGGCTGTTTGAAACTCCGTTA
>JBIJBA010000069.1:0-4359 GCA_044345455.1 Rhodoluna sp. | reverse complement strand
TATGAGATTCGATAAGGGTTACGTCTCGGCATACATGGTTACCGACCCAGAGCGTCAGGAAGCAGTTCTAGAAGATGCTTACGTGCTAATCGTGAACTCCAAGATCTCAAACATCAAGGATGTTCTGCCGGTTGTTGACAAGGTTATCCAGGCTGGAAAGCCGCTTCTTGTTATCGCAGAAGACATCGAGGGGGAAGCACTAGCTACCCTGATCGTGAACAAGATCCGCGGAATCTTCAAGTCTGTTGCCGTCAAGGCTCCTGGCTTTGGAGACCGTCGTAAGGCTATGTTGCAAGACATCGCAATCTTGACCGGTGGCCAGGTTATCTCTGAAGAGGTAGGTCTGAAGCTAGAAAACACCGACCTAACCATGCTGGGACGCGCTCGCAAGATCGTTGTTACCAAGGACGAGACCACAATCGTTGAGGGTGCTGGAGATAAGGACCAGATTGCTGGCCGAGTCGAGCAGATCCGTCGCGAAATCGAAGCCACTGACTCTGACTACGACCGCGAGAAGCTGCAGGAGCGTCTAGCCAAGCTTTCCGGTGGAGTTGCAGTTATCAAAGCTGGAGCTGCAACCGAGGTTGAGCTAAAAGAGCGCAAGCACCGCATCGAAGATGCAGTTCGTAACGCCAAGGCAGCTGTTGAAGAAGGAATTGTTGCTGGTGGTGGCGTTGCGCTACTACAGGCCGGCAAGACAGCATTCGACAAGCTAAAGCTCAAAGGTGACGAGGCAACCGGAGCGAACATCGTTCGCGTTGCAATCTCTGCACCTTTGAAGCAGATCGCAATCAACGCGGGCCTTGAGCCAGGCGTTGTTGCTGACAAGGTTGAAAACCTACCTTCTGGACACGGTCTAAACGCCGCAACCGGAGAGTATGTTGACATGCTTGCCGCTGGCATCAATGACCCAGTTAAGGTAACTCGTTCAGCATTGCAAAATGCTGCATCGATTGCTGGCTTGTTCCTAACTACCGAAGCGGTAGTTGCGGAGAAGCCAGAGCCTGCTACTCCTGCAATGCCACAAGGTGGCGGCGAAGGAATGGGCTTCTAACCCAAAAACAACCTTTGGTTGGCGTACTCAATTTCGCGGTATTGATTAGCGGCGAAAGAAAGAGCAACACCAATCTCGGATAGCTGAGTATCAACTGCGCCTGCAGTGGTTCGCCAGCGATTAGCTAAAGCTTGAAATGATTCAGCTGCGGCTCCTCGCCACGAACCCTGCAGGCTTTGCAGTTGGTTGTGTAGAGAAGCAACCTCCGCCTGGACCCTGGAAATCGTTGCATTGATCTGACCGGTGGCGGCGAGCACCTGCTCGCTATCTACTTGGAATTGCGTCATTTTGACCCTTTCTTAGGGCCCTAGATTAGGCAGAAACGAGCTTGGATAAGGCTGCTTCGGGAAAGTTGTGTAAAAGTGGCTAGACCCAGTTGTGTCTGGCGGGTAGCTTTACCCGGAAGGTAGCTCCACCCTGCGGGGTATCGCGAACCTCGATTCGGCCTTTGTGTAGCAGCACGATTTCTTTCACGATGGCAAGTCCAAGGCCAGTTCCACCGGTTTCGCGGTTTCTAGAGTTATCTGCTCGGTAGAAGCGTTCAAAGATCTTGTCTCTAAGTTGCTTTGGAATACCCTCGCCGTGGTCAATCACCTCGATGATCACTTCATCCTCAGTTTTTTGACCAATACCAACTTCAATAGAAGCCTTGTTGGAGCTAAAGCGCTTGGCGTTTTCGATTAGGTTTACCAGGACCTGGCGGATTTGACTCTCGTTAATCTCCGCAAAAATCTTTTCATCCTTAGCTAACTTAGCTCCGCTAAGAGTCAGTACCGAAATGCTAAGTTTCTTGTCTGTAGCAGAACTACTCTTAATAACCGACTGCACTAGCTCAATCATGTCTACCTTGCTTGCATCAAGCTGCTGGTTCTCATCTAATCGTGCCAAGGTCAATAGCGACTCCACTAGCGAAGACATTCGAATTGCCTCAGATTCGATGCGTTGCATCGCCTCTTGAACCTCTGATTTTTTCTTTAGAGCTCCTTTTCGGTATAGCTCGGCATAACCACGAACTGACACCAGGGGAGTTCGAAGTTCGTGGGAAGCATCAGCAACGAACCGGCGCATCTGGCCCAAGGTCTTGTTTCTTGATGAAACCGAATCCTCGAGTGAATCGAGCATGGTGTTCAGGCTTCGATTCAGTCGTGCAATTTCAGTTTTGCCTGGACGCTCAATAAGTCTTTGAGAAAGGTCCCCAGAGGCAACGAGCTTGGCTGTCCGCTCAACTTCTCGCAGCGGTCTAAGAGCCTGGGCGATAGTGAGCCAGATACTCAGACCGCTTAGGCCCAGTAGCAGGAAACCAAAACCCCCACCGATAGCCCGGTATTGGCGCAGAAGTTCAAGGTTGGTGCTGTTTGGCAGGGCTACGGCAACTGAGCCATCAAAGTCCCTAAAGGGCTGGGCTACCACTCGCCAGCTGTCGCGTTCGTCAATGGTCACATCCCCCAAGGTGCCATTCTCATCTAAGTCAAAGGGCACTCCAGCGGTTCGGAACACGGTATCCAAATCCAGCACCTCAAGATCGGGAAGCTCTAGGTCAGAAGCATCCGAGGCCATGATGCGATAAATCGTCTCACCCCGAGCGTCGAGAACAGAAATCAAATAATCACTTGGCAGCCTCGGTAGCGTCAGCCTCTTGGCTTCTAGTCGAGACTGAATCTCGGTGGGGTTTTGCTGCGCAAGAATCGAGGCTGTTGCAGAAAGTAAGTTATCGGTGTTTTGCTGCAGATAGGCTCGCAAAACCGAGACGGTTCCAAAACTTGAAACTAGAAGAAGCAATCCAATGATTGCAACGGATAGGCCGGTGAGCTTACTTCTTAGAGATACTTTTTCCCAGGCAGTAGCAAGCTTTGATGGCATTAGTCATTTTTCTTATAGATATAGCCAACGCCGCGTTTTGTTTGAATTAGCGATCTTGAGCTTATTGGATCTATCTTCTTGCGAAGGTAGGAAACATAAGATTCAACAATTCCCATGTCGCCGTTAAAGTCATACTCCCAAACGTGATCAAGAATCTGCGCTTTGGTTAGAACGCGATCAGCGTTCATAACCAAGAAGCGAAGCAACTTGTATTCGGTTGGAGAAAGATCAACTAGTGTTCCCTCAACACTTACCTCGTGAGCGTCTTGGTTTATGACAACTGGACCTGCGTCTATAACCGCAGGTTCTGCGTCGGAGGATTTGGTTCGCCGAAGAATTGCTTGAATTCTTGCAACTACTTCGTCAAGGCTAAATGGCTTGGTGAGATAGTCATCACCACCAACGGTTAATCCGGTGACCTTATCTTCAACCTCATCGCGTGCGGTTAGAAAAAGAATGGGGGCTTGAATTCCGGCTGAGCGCAGCTTCTTGGTAACGCTGAAGCCGTTCATGTCCGGAAGCATTACATCCAGCAAGATGATGTCTGGTTCTGACTCGGTAACTGCCGCTACAGCAGCAGTGCCATTGGCAGCGGTTTGAATATCGAAGCCGGCAAATCGCAGGCTGGTGGCAAGCAAGTCCCTGATGTTTGGTTCGTCGTCGACTATTAGCACTCGGGTTTTTGTCATGGCTCAAGTGTCTCAGCTTTAGCTGAAAGTTATCTGAGAGTTAGTTGAGTGCTTTAGATGCTTGAAACGTCAAGTATTTTGTAGCTATAGCCCTGCTCCGCTAGGAAGCGCTGGCGGTTTTGAGCAAAGTCCTGATCCACTGTGTCCCTGCCAATAAGGGTGTAAAACGAAGCAGTTCGGCCATCAGCCTTTGGGCGCAAGAGCCTGCCCAATCGCTGGGCTTCTTCTTGCCTAGATCCGTAAGACCCCGAGATTTGAATCGCCACCGACGCTTCTGGAAGGTCAACCGAGAAGTTTGCCACCTTGGAAACTACCAGGGTGGGCTCTGACCCTTCCCGGAATGCTTGGAACAGACGCTCTCTTTCATTGACCGGAGTTTCACCAGTTATCTTAGGAACACCGAGCAAGTTTGCCACCTCGTCAATTTGATCCAAGTACTGACCAATGATTAGTGTCGGTTCACCAGTGTGTCGTTTCAGAAGTTTCTGGATGACAGGAATCTTTACTTTGGATGTTGCAGCCAATCGATAGCGCTCATCTTGTTCGGCAATTGCGTAGTTCAATCTTTCATCTTCTGGGAGATCAACTCTGATTTCAAAACATTCTGCGGGGGCAATGTATCCTTCGGATTCAATTTCCTTCCAAGGTGCATCAAAGCGCTTTGGTCCAATCAAAGAAAAGACGTCTCCTTCTTTTCCATCTTCTCGAACCAGTGTTGCGGTAAGCCCCAATCTTCTTCTTGCTTGTAGATCGGCT